>JAOASC010000017.1 GCA_025210295.1 Flavobacteriales bacterium
TCATGACGAGCTAAACATCCTCCTGTTGTACAACTACTTAAAATATGAATGTCTAAATCTACTCCATTCAAATTCGTCAAGGCAGCTGTTAAATCTGATTGTTGCGTAATCGTAATGGAGTGAATCTTTTCTTTTCCATTTTCAGGTTGTGGCGCACAACTGGTATACGCTGAAATGTTATTTTGACCATCTACAGTAGTCCCATTATAAGGTGTTCCACAAGTAATTGGAATTGGGTTGGAACAATCTCCTGATGGATTACCACCACCTCCACCTGTTGGGGTACAAGTGACGGTTAAGGTATAACTCCCCTCTTCTGTCCCTGTATTTCCGTAACCATCAACTGCGATTAAATATGTTCCTGGTGCTAAATTCGTTGCCGTTGCTGTATGGTCATGACGAGCTAAACATCCTCCTGTTGTACAACTACTTAAAATATGAATGTCTAAATCTACTCCATTCAAATTCGTCAAGGCAGCTGTTAAATCTGATTGTTGTGTAATCGTAATGGAATGAATCTTTTCTTTTCCATTTTCTGGTTGTGGCGCACAACTGGTATACGCTGAAATGTTATTTTGACCATCTACAGTAGTTCCATTATAAGGTGTTCCACAAGTAATTGGAATTGGGTTAGAACAATCTCCTGATGGATTGCCTCCTCCTCCACCTGTTGGGGTACAAGTGACGGTTAAGGTGTATGCTCCCTGTTGAGAACTCGTGCTACCATATCCATCCACAGCGATTAAATAAGTTCCTGGTGCTAAATTTGTTGCGGTTGCAGTATGGTCATGACGAGCTAAACACCCTCCAGCATTACAACTACTTAAAATATGAATATCTAAATCTACTCCATTCAAATTCGTTAAGGCAGCTGTTAAATCTGATTGTTGTGTAATCGTTATCGAATGAATCTTTTCTTTTCCATTTTCGGGTTGTGGTGCACAACTGGTATATGCTGAAATGTTATTTTGACCATCTACAGTAGTTCCATTATAGGGTGTTCCACAAGTAATTGGAATAGGCGTTGAGCAAGTACCTGTAGAACTACTTCCACCACCTGAAGAACAAGGAGCATAAGTTCCTGTCAAAGAAGTAACACCTGAATTTACTGGATCTAGCCAAGGTTTTAAACGTTGGTTATTATTATTTCCTTCTTGATCCCAAGCCTTAAAAATTCTTCCATATAAAGAATACCCTCCAGCAGAACCACAAGTTAAACTTGAAGCTGTAGCTGGTCCAACAACTAATCCATTTTGATTAAATAAAGGAGAACCAGAAGACCCTCCTTCCAAAGCTCCAGAACCATTTGCTGTACTTCCCCAATATACTTTTAGATGCGAATACGCCCAAGCTCCCCCATAACTTGTTTTGGTAGGAGTTGTAGTATAAGTTGCTATTTTTTTCTCATCTCCTTTGGGATGATGGATTCCTACTCCAGAAGACGGAGCGTTACTAGTCCTATTCCAACCAGCATAATAAGCATTAAATGAAGACGGAATTGCTGTGCTTAATTCGGCTAAATAAAAGTCTGCTCCTTTAATTTGATTTGTTGCTGAAGCAGGAGCTGTTCCTAATTGAGAAGAAGCCTTTAAAGTTCCTCCATTCATTGTTTGTGAACGAGCTCCATTATATTGACTGGTATTCCCAGGAGTACAAGTTGGTCTTTGATAATTAAAATACCATACATGACCATTGATATCTGAGTTCGAAGTTGGTTCACCACAATGATTGGCACTTAAAACATAAGGAGTACAATCATTAGCAGTATTATTCATAATAGATGCAGAACACATCGAAGTACTGAACAATCCTGTTCTAAAAGTATAATGAACAACAGCATCTCTTTGGTTAGTCCAACCGTTTATTTCTGGGCAAGCCACATCTACATGACAAGAAAGGTGTGGTCCTCTATTTTGATTCAATGTAGAGTTTCTAAATCCAGCGATTCGTTCTTCCACTCCTCTATAGTAATAAGAAACTCCACTTATGGATATATTGGGTAATTGTGTTTCTCCACTAGGCATGTAATACTCTAGCGTCAGCATTTCCCCTTCAATCATCTCCATTGCATGAAAAACTGGGGTATTTGACGTGTATGCCCCTACATATTGTGTTTGAGACTCATTATATGCATTTAATTTTCCACCTCCTGGAATCACAACAGCTTCTGAAAAATACAAACTTAAAGCTTGTGCATCTCTCATTCTTATTCCCAGTCTCCAGATTTTACTCCCATCAGGAAGTACTGTCCAAGTCCCAGAATTATAGATCGAAAGCGTTACCGGTGTAATGATTCCAACACGATAAGAAAGCCCCTCGCTATCGTTAACAACGTCCTCAGCTACTGCTGTTGCGAGGTCTGGTTTTGCTATTATCTCTATTTGATAACGACCAAAAATACTATCTGCTTGACCTCTTGTTTGAGCATTTACAAATGTATGTGGTCTATCTCCTTCACTTATTTGAGCATAGTTAAATAAACTGGTTATGCTCAAAACCAAAACTAAAGCTAATCTCATGATTTCTTATCTCTATTATAACTTTTCAAAAGTTATGATAAACGCCCCAAAAAACATACAATATAGAACAATATATTCCCCTGACTGATTAAAAGGATTTACACATCGATTTATCGTCAATTACATTCTTCTATACAAGGCTTTGATATCTTCTACTCCAAACTTAGATTCCCAATCTTCTCCAATAGCATGCCTCCACATGAAAGGTAAATTAATCGCCACTTGAGCCATTTCTTCAATTTGTTCTTCTGTCCAATCTTTACTTAAATTTTGAGGCAATGTTACGTTAAAACGTTTTACCATACCTCTAAAATCATTAACTGCATCTCCATAAAACTCATCCAAATGATTAAAGGCTACACAGTTGGCATACCCATGTTTCATTCCTAATACAACAGACAGTCCATAAGACAATGCATGGCAAGCCCCTACTTCACTATACGTCAAGCTTAATCCTCCAAACAAAGAAGCCATCATTAACTTCTCATCATTTTCTGGATTTTGCCCAGCATTTTCACCTAAAAATACTTCTTTACACAATTCGATTGATTGATCTCCATAAGCCTGAGAAAAAACATTATAGTTTATTCCCGATTTGGATTCTATACAATGGATAAAAGTATCCATTCCTGTATAAAACCACTGATCAGATGGTACTGTTGCTGTTAAATCTGGATCTAAAATCACTTGGTTAAATACTGTCCATTCACATTTTAACCCTAATTTTTTCTCTGGCCCAGAAAGCACAGCTGTCATAGAGCATTCAGCACCTGTTCCACTTACAGTAGGAACACCTAAATGATAAATACCTTCTTCTTTCACCAAATTCAGACCTTGATACAATGTTGAAGAACCTTCATTTTTAAACATTAAAGCAGAAGCTTTGGCTATATCCATGATACTCCCCCCTCCAATACCAACGATTCCACTTGGCATTCCATTATTGGCTAACACTTCATCTCTTAAGTCGTCTATTTGTGCTGTTGTAGGTTCTTTTGGATCAACGTCAATAAAGTAAATAACATCTTTTTCTTTCAATGGAATTCTATTTTCTAATTCTTTTCCTTTGAAATAATTATCTACTACAAACACGAAAAAACCATCATTTTCTTTACGAACAGGAGCTATAATTTCATCTAATTGATTAAAACTTCCTCTTCCGTAAACTGTTTTTTCAATGTTTTTAAAATTCTTATGCATATTTTAAAATGATTTAATGCTTTATTGATAAAATATAATAATTGCTATATAGAACTCTTGACTCTATTATCACATGATCTTACCCAACTACTTTTTTGATTGCGGCTACCATTTTCTCTCCAAATGCTTTAACCTCCTCTTCAGTCCAGCTTGATTTGATTCCTAAAGAGATTAATTTACCAATAACTTCCTGAGATTTTGGTAACTCAAGATTTTTATAGTCTTGCGGTGCTCCTAGGTGATGAATAGCCATTTTAAAAGGCATTTTTAACTCTTTGATATGATCCCACTGATTAATAAAATGGAACATATTTGTATACCAATAGTTAAACCCTCCAATACCATCTTCAGCAAACTGCGCCATTACTTTTTGTGCTGTTTCAGTATCTTTCATAAAGAAGTTTAAGAATGTTCCTGAATCTCCTTCTTCATCTAATTTTGCTCTAAAAGAAACACCGTCTATATCAGCTAACAATCCTTTTAAATAAGCTTTACTTCTTCTATTGTTATTTCGAATGGTCTCAATTTTACGCATTTGCGCTAATCCTACCGCTGCATTTAATTCTGAAATACGAAAATTTGTTCCAAGGATTGGGTGCTGTTCCATCCCTCTATTATCTCCTATATGATCGTGTCCATGATCTGATAGTTGATGCATATAATCGTATATTTTTGCATCATCAGTAATACATAATCCACCTTCTCCTGCAGTTGTTATTTTAAAGAAATCAAAACTAAAAGCTCCTGATTTTCCAAATAACCCTACAGATTTCCCTTTATGGAATGCTCCTAGAGCTTGTCCTGCATCCTCAACCAAAGTTAAATTATGTTTTTCAATAACAGGCATCAAAGCATCCATATCTGCTGCTGCTCCACACATGTGTACTAACAATACAGCTTTTGTTTTTTCGGTCACAACTGCTTCAATTCCCTCTGCAGACAAACACAATGTCTCATCTACTTCTGCAAAAACAGGCAAAGCTCCTTGCCATAAAATTGCTTCTACTGTTGCGATATAGGTAAAAGGTGTTACAATCACCTCATCTCCAAATCCAATTCCAGCAGCCGACAAAGCTGTTGTAACAGCAGTAGAACCACTAGAAACCATGTGTGCATGTTTTGCTCCAGTATATTCTTTTGCTAAAGTTTCTAAATCTCTTGCTTTCCACTTTCCATCTCTTAAATGTTCGTGGTTATAACGAAACAAACATCCTGTTTCTAAAACTTCCATTACTTCTTTTCGCTCTTCAGCTCCAAATAAATCAAATCCTGCCATTCTAATATTGTATTATCTAACCTGTACAGAGTACAACGTTTTCTTTATTGTTTTTTTTTGCAAAAGTAAACTTTTAAGCAGGAAATTACCTACTAAAAAGTTAACGTTTTTATTTATTTATTAACTTTACCTGCATGAATATTATTATTACAGGAGCTTCTAGAGGCATTGGATTTGAAACGGCAAAAAAATTAGCAAAAGCGCATAAAGTTTATTGTTTATCGCGAAATATAGAACCTCTTTTAGCTCTTAAAAATGATAATATTATCCCTATTTCATTTGATTTAGTCACTTTTGACCATCACCAATTAGATACAGTTTTTAAAACGGTTGATTCTATTGATGTTATCATCAACAATGCTGGCCTTTTGGTCAATAAACCTTTTATGGAAATCTCTCCTCTTGAGCTGCAAAATATGTACAGCGTGAATGTAATGAGTCCCTATCGTTTGATTCAGTATTTTTTTCCTAAACTAACAAAAACTGCTCATATTGTAAACATAAGTAGTATGGGAGGTGTTCAAGGAAGTGCTAAGTTCCCTGGTTTAAGTGGTTATAGTTCTTCTAAAGGAGCAATGACTATTTTGACTGAATGTTTGGCTGAAGAATTTAAAGAAACTGGTGTTCGAGTAAACTGCTTAGCACTAGGAGCCGTTCAAACTGAAATGCTGGAAGAAGCTTTCCCTGGTTATCAAGCACCTTTTAGCCCAGAAAAAATGGCGAACTATGTTGCTGATTTTGCTATTAATGGTAAAGATTTTTTTAACGGGAAAGTAATGAATGTAGCTGTAAGTACTCCCTAAAGATAATTAGAATAGAGAGGGTAGAAAATAGAGGATAGAAGATAGAAAATAGAAGAGAGAGAAGAGAAGCTAGATGAGCTTTTACTTTACTTCATAGATTGTTTCTATTCTTTTTTCCATAAGGCCTTTATTTCCTTTTACTTTTACCGTGTTTTTCATTTTGATTTTATTCATCCAACCTTTTTGTAAGTCCATATAATAGGTTTGTTTGATTTTTGATTGGTAATTAAACTCTGAAAAACCATTTTCTTTTTCCTCTCCTGTTGACACCAGCAACTTGAATAATAAATCAGTATATTTATTGAGTTCTTTTTTATCGGGAGTCTGGCTAACGGTTATTACACTTTCTTTTTTCTCTTTGTTGATTGATTTCAACTCAATTTTCCCAATTCCCTTTAAATTAAAATCATTTATTGTAGCATAGGTGAATTCGTACGCTTCTTTTTTACCTATTTCGAATTGTAAGCCATATAAATTATGAAACATCGCAAGGTCATCCATAAAAAGCGTATGAATATTATCCCCTTTTAATAACTCATTAACCATACTACTATCAATTGCTATACTATTTACTCTTATTATTTCTTTGAAATATAACCTGACGCTTTCTTTAAGCCTCTCAGTGTTTAATATAGAATCAAAAACACCATATTCATCCACACGATAGATAACTTCAACATCTGTCGTTTTAGTTATTGAGATGGCGTTTATATTTGGTAAATAATCAGAATATATTAAACTCATTGTATAAAAACCATCCAAAGTATCCAATACTTTTAACCTCACTTGATATTCATTCAACTTTGATTTCTTAGGCTTTGCTTTACCATTTTTAAAAACGGTTTCTGTTCGTGTACATTTATAAGTTCTATGGTCGCCATGTTCCCAATACGTATAAGCTGTAACTTTATTAGCTCCAATTAAGTTATACAGCTCCTGAGCGTTACCAACTACAGCAATAAATAACAAAACGACTATTAATACCTTTACTCTCATCCCTTACATAAAAGTAATTAAAGCAATAGCTAAAACAGAACTTACAATCCCTATCCAGTTTGACCTTGACAAGGTCTCTTTATAAAAGACAATTCCTATTATTGCAGACAACACCACAACTCCCATACTAACAATAGGAAACACAACGCTTGGGTGTAATCCTGAGCTATCTAATGCCTTAAAGAAATAAATCAATGAACCATAATTCGGAATCCCTAAAACAATTCCTCCAACAATATTTTTATACGAGAATTTTATTTTTTCTCTAAAACTTCTCCCTATTAATATCATTACTCCACAGAGGGCAGCCATCATAAACAACACAGAAAAGAAAGCCGGTGACTCTCCATTTCCTATTGAGTTTTTCTGTGCATAATTAAATACCGAATCTGCTATTCCTTGCCCAACAAAAACTAACAATATCAACCATACATACTGCTTATTGAAAGTCAATTTCCCATTCTTTGTGGATGACAGGTAAATCCCTAATATAGCCAAAATAAAAGCTACAACTGTCCAGATTGTAATGTTAGCATTGGGATAAATAGCCAGAGCTATGGCTACAGGTATCACTAAAGACATTTTGTTGGCTACAGTAGTGATCGCTATACCGACTTTTTGCGTACCAGTGGCATATAAGTTAAATACTATAATAAATAAACTCCCCACAATCATCGCGTGAAATAACCATGGTGCATTCCAGACATACTCAAATGTTATTGTTTGAGTACTATTGAGTACTCCCAAGGTTCCTGCGGTAAGGTAATTAACAATCAACGCTTGTAGATTATCTACATGGTAGCGGTTAAAGAATTTAAATATTATTATTAAAACATTAAACAATAATATTGTAATGAATAGATTGATCATTGTATATAGCTACAGTTGATTAAGAATGATTATTAACGATTGTAATTTGATCTTTTCCATAAGAGGTGTTCTCAAACTCTTCAATGGTTAATTGAGGAGCTTTTACCCCTTCATTGAAAAAGGTATTCCCTGTGTAAATTCGGGCTTCATCCCATTTATTTTCTTTAATAAATTGTTGTAAGGTATAGGCTCCCCCTTCTACTAAAACAGACTGAATATCCTGTTGATACAACCAATCTAAAATAGCATCTAAAGCTTTACTAAAATCTATTTTCACATACTTGATGTGCCCTTCCTCCTTATCAACTACTTCATTAAATACAACTGTTTTTGCATCTGAATTAAACACGTTGTATTCTAATGGCAATTCGACGTTTCTATCTATGACCAAACGCAAAGGATTTCTACCTAGAATCGTTCGAACAGTTAACTTTGGGTTATCGTTTAATATAGTATTTTTCCCAACTAGAATAGCCATTTCTTGACATCTCCATGTATCTGTTAATTGTTTAGTTTGAGGTCTCGTTATCCAATTTATTTGGGGCACTTCTCCTTTTCTTTTAATATCGACATACCCATCTAAGGTTTGTGCCCACTTTAAAACGACATAAGGTCTCTTTTTCTCATGAAAAGTAAAGAATCTCTTATTCAACTCTAAGGCCTCTTGTTCAAGTACTCCTACTGTTACATCTACTCCTGATTTTTTTAACTTTTCGATTCCTTTACCAGCTACCTCTGCAAAAGGATCGACACAACCAATTACCACTTTTCGAATCCCTTTTTCAACAATTAAATTACTACATGGTGGTGTTTTTCCAAAATGAGCACATGGCTCCAATGACACATATAAAGTGGCTGTCTTAAATAATTCAGGATTTTTAACTTGCTTGATCGCATTGACTTCAGCATGCGCCTCTCCATACCTTAAATGATAGCCTTCAGCAATAACTTTTCCTTGATTTACGATAACGCATCCCACCATAGGATTAGGAGCTACAGATTTTAACCCTTTTTGAGCTAAATCTATACAGCGTTGCATGTAAATTTCATCCTGACTCTTCATATAAAAAACAAAAATACAAATTAATCTTTTGGTTAATTAAAATAAATCGTCTTCTAATTGTCATTTACGACTTTTACATTCTTGTTTTATTAAGAATATAACCTAACTTTATCTTCTTAATTACAAGCTACTTTCTAAATAACTATCGATATGGAATTTAATAATAAGAAATTAGAAAAGACTTCTAAACTAATTAATTATGTCATCGCTATTCTCTTGTGCGGGTTCCTAATTTCCCTTTCTAATAAACTGATTGACGATGTTGACCAATGGGAAGAAATGCCAACTGTTGAGCAATTTGAAAATCATACTTTTATCGATGAAAAGAATGATGAGATCAAAAAAGTAAACACCAAAATACAGCATAAACAAGAGAAACGTTTAAACATTCAGAATACTCTAAAAATTGTCAATAATAATTATGCTAATGCTAAACGTTCTTATGACAATTGGTTAGAAGCTCGAAAAACTGTGGGTTCTCCTAATGAAGATAAAGAGGTACTTTCAAGAGCAAATGAATTGGATGAGTACTATAAAACTCAACAAGAATGGAGGGAAGAACTCATGATCATTAATGGTGAAATCAAAGAACTTGATCAAGAAAAGAGTGAAATAGAGGTGCTTATCTACCAAGAAAATGAAAGAGCTTACCAAGAACGGGAAAAAGCAATAAGAAAATACGATTTAAAAGTATTCCTCATTCGTTTACTTTTTATCCTACCTATTTTATTACTAGGAATTTATTTTATCATTAAATTTCGTAAACACAAGTACTGGCCGTTATTTTTAGGATATGTTCTCTTCTCTTTTTATGCATTTTTCTTCGGATTGGTACCTTACCTCCCTAGTTATGGAGGGTATATAAGATATACAGTTGGTATCATCCTCAGTATTTTATTTGGTGTATACGCCATCAATAAGATCAAAGCTTTTATTGAACAAAAGAAAAAAGAACTTAAAGTATCCACGACTGAACGTGCTAAAAAAGTACAAACTGAAACTGCTGAAAAGGCACTAGACAACCACATGTGTCCATCATGTGGTAAAGACTTTATCGTTAAGAAATGGGATAAATCTGTGAGCAATAAAGATAAAACCAGCACCTATGGGGTCGTCACCAATTTTTGTCGATTTTGTGGACTTGAATTGTTTAACAAATGTAATAACTGCGGGTCTGAAAACTTTGCTCATTTACCTTTTTGCTCCAATTGTGGAGACCCAATCAATGAGGAGAAAGCACACTAAAATGTCTTTTAAAATCCATTTTTTTATTTTTTACTCGATAACTTTAAGCAACTTCAGTACCTTTACAAGACTTTTGAATTAGTTTAAAGTTCTTTTTATCATTGGAATAACAATTCCAAACATTATCACAAGATCTGTGATTGATAAAAACTAATAAATATTAATGCATGAAATATATTATTGCTATCGATCAAGGAACAACAAGTTGTAGGGCTATCTTATTTGATCAAAACGGAGAAGTTGTTGGAGTTGAGCAAGAAGAATTTACTCAAATATTCCCAAAATCTGGATGGGTAGAACACAATCCTAATGAAATATTATCGACACAACTAAAAGTATTGACTTCTCTAATAGAGCACAACAGCATTTCACCTGAGACTATTGACTCTATTGGGATTACCAATCAAAGAGAGACTGTTGTAGCGTGGAATAAAACTACTGGTGAACCTATATATAATGCCATTGTTTGGCAAGATAAGCGAACGGCTGCTTTCTGCGAAGAACTTAAAACTGCTGGATATCAAGATTATTTTAAACAAACAACTGGTTTGTTTATCGATTCTTATTTTTCTGGAACAAAAATTCATTGGCTATTAAAAAACTGTGAAAGCTCTGAAGCTTTATTAAGACAAAATCATCTTATTGTAGGAACTATTGATACTTGGTTAATTTGGAATCTAACCAATGCTGAAGTACATGCTACAGACTATTCTAATGCTTCAAGAACATTGCTTTTTGATATCAACACATTGGATTGGGATCAAAAAGCTTTGGATTTAATGGAAATTCCTAAATCTATTTTACCACAAGTAAAAAATAGCTCAGATAATTTTGGATTTTGGGAGTACAAAGGAGTTAAAATCCCTATTAGAGGCGTAATTGGAGACCAACAAGGTGCGCTTTTTGGACAAGGTTGTTTTGAAGTTGGTGATGCTAAAAATACTTATGGTACAGGTTGTTTTATGTTGATGAATACTGGGAGCACTCAAAAAGTTAGTCAACATGGTTTAATCAATACTATTGCATGGGGAATAGACGGCAAAATCGAATATGCTTTAGAAGGAAGTATTTTTATTGCTGGAGCAGCTGTTCAATGGTTAAGAGATGGTATCAAAATCATAGAATCTTCTTCGGAAACTGAAGTCTTGGCCAACTCTATTGAGGATGATAGTGATGTTGTAGTTGTTCCTGCATTTGCTGGTTTAGGTGCACCATATTGGGATATGTACGCCAGAGGAGCTATATTTGGTTTGACAAGAGATACTGGAATTCCAGAACTGGCTAAGGCTACACTTGAATCACTTGCTTTTCAAAGTAAAGATGTTTTAAAAGCAATGGAAAAAGATGCTGGAGTTGAACTTAAAACACTAAATGTTGATGGTGGAGCTACTGCAAACAATTACCTCATGCAATTTCAAGCTGATATTCTCAACACCCCAGTTGTAAGACCTAAGACTATCGAATCTACGGCATTAGGCGCTGCCTATATGGCTGGTTTACACACAGGTTTTTGGAAGATGGAGGACTTGAAAAAAATGAAACAAATAGATCAAACGTTTACTCAAAAAATGGATCCTCTTAAAGTTGAAAAGAAATATTCTTTATGGCAGAAAGCTGTAAAACGTTCTATGAATTGGATTGAGAATTGATAGCGGTAATGATATAATGATGTAATGAGGTAATTGAGAAATAATAGCGCCTTTGATGCTCTTGTTCTCAATCAATGATAAAAAAACACATCGCAAACTAAATAAATGGAAGGATTAAAACATTATAAATTTAACTACGCCAAACGAGAAGAAGTCAAAACAACTTTGAAAAACAAAACGTTTGATGTAGTTGTTATTGGAGGCGGTATAACTGGTGCTGGGATTGCTTTAGATGCAGCGAGTCGTGGATTAAGTGTTGCAGTAGTCGAAAAACAGGATTATGCTGCTGGAACGAGCAGTCGATCAACTAAACTAATTCACGGAGGTTTGCGTTACCTTAAACAACTGGAGGTTAAATTAGTTAGTGATGTCGGAAAGGAAAGAGCGATCGCTTATAAGAACGCACCTCATTTAGTGGTTCCAGAAAAAATGTTGCTTCCACTGGTAAAAGGAGGAAGTTTAGGAAAATTCTCTACCAATATCGCACTTTGGTTTTATGATAGGCTTGCAGGCGTAAAAGGTAAGGATAGGAGAAAAATGCTTTCTAAAGCGCAAACTTTAGAAAAAGAACCGCTTTTGAGAGATGATATTTTACTCGCTGGTGGATACTATGCTGAATACCGAACAGATGATGCAAGGTTGACGCTTGAGATTTTAAAAACGGCTTACTCATACGGGGCCTTATCACTCAACTATTGTGAAGCTACTGCATTAACTTATGAAAATGAAAAGACGAATGGTATTGTCTGCCAAGATTTAATCCACAATGAACAATTTGAGTTAAAAGCTAAGAAAGTTGTCAATGCCGCTGGTCCATGGTGTGATCTTATTCGTAAAAAAGATAACTCTTTAAAGGGTAAACGTCTGCACTTAACTAAAGGGGTGCATTTGGTATTTCCTAAAGAAAAATTCCCTCTACAACAAAGTGTTTACTTTGATGTTCCTGGAGGTCGAATGATTTTTGCAATTCCACGATTAGGAGTTACTTATGTAGGTACTACTGACACCAATTACAGTGACCAATTAGAAGAACCTAATGTTACTATTGAGGATGTTGATTATTTATTAAAATCAATTAATAATCTCTTTCCTAAGCTTGACCTAACAGTTAATGACATTGTTTCTTCATGGTCGGGGCTACGACCGTTAATCCACGAAGACGGAAAGTCACCATCTGAACTTTCAAGAAAAGATGAAGTTTTTATTTCAGACTCTGGACTGATTACTATTACTGGAGGAAAATTAACTGGTTATCGACTAATGGCTAAAAAAATAGTTGATCTAGTTAGCAAGGAAATAGGAGCTAAAAACCCTTGTAAAACAGATACCATAGTGATTAATGGGGGCGAATTTAAAAACCCAGACGAAGTCTATCAATACATTAACAATGTTAAAACCAAACTGAGGACAGCAAAAATTCCTGAACTTAAAGCTGAATACTTAGTCAGAAATTACGGAAAACAAACCGAAATTATATTAGATAACTTCTTTTCTAAAAAAAGAAAGCACCTGATTGAATCTGAGATATGGTTTGCTTTAAATTACGAGGGGATTTGTACTTTAGAAGATTTCTTTAATCGTCGAACGGGTAAATTAAACTTTGATCCAACTAATGTTTTAAATGAAGTGGAACATATTTTGCCTATTGCAAAAACCTACTTTAATTGGAATGAAGACGAAGCTGAAAAACAATTAAAAGCACTAAAAAATAAGTTAGCACTAAAAACTGACTTCGTATAACGTCAAGTTGTTACTATTTTTTTCGAAATAATGGAGCACGACGTTAAAGCTTATTAAAAATGAAAGAGCAGTCTAGACTTTCAAGGTTAACCTCTATCGTAACACAGTTACAATCTAAACGAATAGTAACAGCAACAATGCTTGCTCAGAAGTACAATGTTAGTGTTCGAACAATTTATAGAGATATTCGTGCGATTGAAGAATCAGGAGTTCCAATTATTACCGAAGAAGGCAAAGGATATTCTCTAATGGAAGGCTATCGACTCCCTCCTATCATGTTTACAGAAGAAGAAGCAAATGCTTTAATCACTGCTGAACAGTTGATACGAAAGAACAAGGATCAATCATTGGTTGACCATTATCAAAATGCCATCACAAAAATTAAAGCTGTTCTTAAACACTCCCAAAAAGAAAGTGCAGATTTATTGACCAATCGTGTTTCTTTTAGAGCTAATCTCCAAGCTGAAAGTACCAGTCATTATTTAATGACACTACAAAACGCCATTACTCAATTTCATTTAATAGCATTAGAATACCTTTCGTTAAAACAGGAACATTCTTCAAGAATAGTAGAACCTTTTGCATTATACAGTACACAAGAAAACTGGCTACTTATTGCCTTTTGTCGTTTACGTAAAAGTTTTAGAGTCTTCCGAATTGATTTAATTCAAAGGTTAACCGTAATGGATCAACATTTTGAGCCTCACAATATGACGATTCAAGAATATTATGAAAAGGAGTATAAAAAATTCTACCCTACCCCTGACACACCCTTGTCAAAACATGAAAGTAGCTTTGTAGCAAACTTAAAAAATAAAACTATGAAGAAACGACAAATTGAAGCATTCCACATTGTTGGAATCTGGGTAAAAACAACCAATCAAAACAATCAAGCTAAAAAAGATATTGGTGAACTATGGCAAAAATTTATGAGTGCTAACTTATCTGAAACACTCCCTAATATTCAAGACCCGACAATTTATGCCGTCTACACAGAATATGAAGGAGATCATACTCAACCTTACACAACTATTTTAGGTTATAGGGTACATTCCCTAGATCATATTCCTGATGGAATGAAAGCTGCTACAATAGAAAAAGGAAGCTACTATCAATTTACCGCCCAAGGTGATTTAACCAAAAACGCCGTGGTCGATGTTTGGAATAAAATATGGGAAGAAGACTTAAACAGAACGTACACTACAGACTTTGAAGTTTATGGAGAAAAAGCCGCAGACCCTACTAATGGAGAAGCTGACATCTATATTGCAACTCAATCATAACAATAAAGAAAAGGGCTATTCAATTAGCCCTTTCTTTTGGCTATCCACTTGATAAAAAAGACAATATCCCATTATTTCAAATCAGATTACAGAAGAATCATTACCTTTGCACAACTTTTTTAATTCACTTTATAAAAAGAGAAAGTACTATGACAATGAAATTTTACAAATTGCTTTTAATTTATCGTTTACAAATTGGGCTCGCTTTATTGGCTCTTTCTGGTGTACTAGCGTATATTAAAAGCTGGGAATGGTTTTGGACGGCAATTATATTAGCTGTAGTAGCAATTGTTTCCCATTTTATTTTTGGTCCATTGCGTTTAATCCAAGAAGCGATTCAAAATAATGACATGGCATTGGCACAGAAATACATGAAAACGGTTTATTTCCCTCAACTATTATTAAAGCCAATTCGACAAGGTTTTTATATGTTAAAATCTAATATGGCAATGACCAATCAAGATTTTAAAAGTGCTGAGGACTACATGCGAAAAAGTATGAAGAGCAAAAGTAAGCTAGTTGGTGAGGAAAGTGAGGGTGCTTCGCATTTACAAATGGGAATGATAGCCTTACAAAATGGAAAAAGAGCGGAAGCAAGAAAAAATTTAAGATTAGCTTTAGAAAAAGGATTACCAGATAAAGATACTAAAGCAGCTGCTTTGATTCAGTTATCGAGTATTGAAATTCAATCTAGAAACATTAATATGGCTAGAAACTATTTCAAAAAAGCGAAACAATTGAATCCTCAAAGTCCAGAAATTAAAGCTCAAATTGCTCAAATGGACAAATATATTCACAGAGCGGGAACACGCTAAACTTTAAAAAAATTCATTTAAAGAGGGGCTATTTGTAAATAATTACATGGCCCCTTTTTTCATATCGTTTTCGCTGATGGTCTCTGTATTTAATTTGCCATACGTACGCATCATCCTGAACGGGCTTTCCATTTATTAATCCATCCCATCCGACAGAAGACTCATTTCCCTCATAAATAATACTTCCCCACCTGTTAAAAATATAAAATTGATACTCTTCTAACCCAAATGTAACTGGCTTGAAGAAATCATTATTCCCATCTCCATTTGGAGTAAAAGAATTAGGCACGTATAATAGATCATTAGGCTCTACATAAACCGTTTTCGTAATTGTATCATCGCATCCATAAGTATTCACCACTGTTTGCTGTATTGGAATAGTTCCCATTCCATTAATGCTATAAATTGGATTTTCTTCATTTAGGGTATTCCCCTCAACCACATAATACAGGCTCGAAATGTCTCCTGAAGAAAGATCAGTTATTTCTACTTCGGGAAAGAATATATTAGTGGCCTCTGGAGTCACACTAAAGTCTGCTCTTGGCCTTGGGTAAACAGTTATTGCGGCTGGCTTACTTAACGTTAATGTCTCCAAACATCCCTCATTTGTTGTTAAGCTAAACGTAACATCATAAATTCCGTCAACTTCATAGATATAAGTGGGTTCATGTTCGGTTGAAGTCACTCCATTTCCAAAATCCCAAAAATAATCGACATCTCCCCATGCAACCGATTCATCAATAAAATCGACTGTCAGTGGCATACAACCAACTGTATCCGACAAACTAAAATTAATCACAGGAGATGGAAAAACCTTTGCTGTATCTGTAGCAGTTGCTGTACAGCCTTCATCAACGACTGTTGCAGTAACTAGGTAATAACCTTCAGTGTTGTAATTAATATTTGTAGGATGTTCAGAAATACTTGTTGTAGGAGAAGATGGTCCTCCAAAATCCCAACTAAAACTAGCTCCACTCGTATAATTTCCAGACAATATAAAATCAAAAGAATTAGTGGTAATACATTGAGGGTTTAAATTTGTAGAAAAAGTAGGGTTAATCGGTTCTTTCACCTTGAAGATCCCTTCTACAGTATCTGAACAATGGGCATTATACGCTATTAAAGTAACTGGATAACTTCCATTTTCTGGGTAAGTATAACTGGGGTTCGTCAATGTTGAATGATCATTAGGGTTCGTCACATCTCCAAAATCCCATAAATAACTACTAGAATTAGTACTCGTATTATTCGCTATTGCCTCAAGTCCGTCACAATTATCCACATCTAAAAATGAAGCAACAGGCTCTTGTACGACTTCTATTTCTATCGTTGTATCTTTAATACATCCTTCATCTTCTATTGTCACTGTCACATGATGATGCCCACTAAATTGGTACTCCACCCCTAAAACATTTTCAGTTGCGTTATTAACAACATTGGTTGGACTACCAAAATACCAATCAAAAGTTGCTCCCGTTGTATAATTACCAGATAAATTAAAATCAAAAGAGTTTCCCATTAAACACTGTATGGGATCATTAGTAACCACCAAAGGGTTCATCGGCGCCTTTACTTTGTGTGTAGTATAAGCTGTATCAACACAATTGGCATTACTCGCTATGAGCATCACATCATAGATACCATTAGCCGGATAAGTGTATGATGGCCCTAATAACAATGAAGTATCTCCCAATGTTGTCAAGTCACCAAAATTCCAAAAGTAAGAAGTGGCATTTAAACTATTATTGACTGTATTTGCTGTTAAGCCATCGCAATTATCAACTGGATCAATGAGTGCTTCTGGCATTTGATACACTTCTAATTGCTGTGTAAAATCTCTAAAACACCCCCGATCATTAACCGAAGCTGTTACTGTATATACTCCATCATTACTATAGGCAATATCCTGTGGCGTTTGACTAGTTGAAGTCGTTGGTGAAGTTGTTCCACCAAAATGCCAACTAAAACTTGCTGTGGGAGTAAAGTTTCCGTTTATCGCAAAATCAAAAGAATTTCCTTCTAAACACTGATTAGTAACATTATCGATATTTCCTTGTATTGGGTATTGAACCATATAAGTAGCTGTAGAAGTATCTGCGCAAGGCCATCCTGGATTTGCGATTAATGTGACTTCATACATTCCTGTATCAGGATAGGTATAAACGGGTTCTTCAAGAATTGAAGTATCATTTAAAATCGAGTTTACACCAAAATCCCAATGATAAAAAGATCCATTAGTACTGTTATTTTGAAATTCCATTGTATAACCATCACAAAGTACCGTTTGATCTGGAACAGCGGAGATGATTGTAGAAGAACAAGAGACTACAGTAAATTGAAAGTCTCTCAATGTTGTATTAATCAGTTGACCGTTTCGATATTCTTTAACACAAATCCCTACGACATATACCCCATTGGAAGTTGGTGTACAGATTAACTCTCCTGTATTAGGGTTTATTTGTAAATTCTGTATACCATTTATTTGATTATTGACTCCATATCCTGGAGCCCATGAAATATTGGTATAAGGCCCTCCATTAGGTGGTTGAGGCATTGGAGAAAGGCTACTTGCACCATGATAAGGCGTGCACATTTCATAGACCAAAACATCTCCATCAGCGTCTATTGCTGAATGATCAAAAACAAAATTATCTCCATTACACAACACCAATGGCGGAACATTTAAAAAGCGTGCTCCATAATTATCAACTGCTAAAGCTGGATCTGGGATATGAGAAATATAAGTACTTCCCATATCTTCGGGAGTAACAATATTTTGAATAATATTATTTCTACAACAACGTTGATAAACTAAATCCAGTCCTCCAGAGGGAACTGAAAGTGTGACCACAGCTTGATAGATAGCCTCTTCAGTACAAATGACTGGAGGGACTTGTAAACAAGGATTCGTGACCACAATTGGTAAGTTGGTAATCGTTGGATTAGCAATTTGCACTTCTGTTACCAAACCTCCGCTTGAATTAAAAACGCCTACAGAAGCAGGATCATCAAAAGCTGCAACACCATTGATACAATCTCTATATACTTTTAAGGTAATTCGGTATTGATTATTCCCTAATGCCTGATAAGACAACTCCCCTCCCACAATATGTGTTGCATACACCTTTGCAGTAAGTAAAATAAAGAGTAGATATATAAAAAGTCTTTTTAGCATTTTTCGACAAAAAACAGGTTTTAAACAAACTTAGTGCCAATCTTTTCTAGGATTCATTAGTTAAAATTACAACGTTTTTCTTACTTAACAGTTGCTTTTTTATAACTTAATATTTTTTAACTTATTTAACGGTTTGTTATTGCTACTTTTGTGCATTAAGTTTGTTGTTTTAGAATCAAAAACTATATGTACGCATTATATTTAAAAGAATTAAGATCGTTTCTTAATTCATTAATAGGATACCTCACTATTTTAATTTTTATTGTCTCCGTTGGTATATGGATGTGGATTTTTCCTGGAGGAGGAAATGTTTTAGACATGGGAGAAGCTTCACTAAGAGTATTGTTTTCTAATGCTCCTATTGTTTTCTTATTCCTTATCCCTGCTATTACTATGCGTTCTTTAGCTGAAGAAAACAGAACGGGAACGATTGAACTCCTGTTAACCAAACCTATTTCTGACTTATCGATTATTCTAGCCAAATATTTTGCAAGTGTTACCTTGGTCTTCCTTGCTTTACTTCCAACTCTTATTTACTATTATTCTGTAGTTGAATTGGGAGAACCAAGAGGAAATATTGATCACGCAGGAACATTGGGCGCTTATTTTGGGCTCTTTTTATTGGGAGCCGTTTTTGTTTCTATTGGCATTTTTGCTTCATCATTAACTCAAAATCAAGTGGTTTCATTCCTTATAGCTATGTTGTTATGCTTTATTTTTTATATCGGATTCCAATTTATGGCTGTAACATTAGAAGCTCCTTTTGACCTCTTTTTTATTAATTTAAGTATTCAAGAACATTATCTGGGTATGCAACGTGGTGTGATTGATAGTCGAGACTTAATCTACTATATCAGTGTTATTGCACTTTTTATTGTATTAACCCGTACTGTAATGCAAAGTAGAAAGTGGTAGTGATAAGTTAATGATGTAATGAAGAATAAAGTTGAATTGATAGAGAACATTAAGTGCAGAACTAAAAAGTTTACTGTTGATATCATAGCTTTCCGTGCTTCTTGAAAGTCTTGTAAAGCTCGATCAAAAAATGATTTTTTTAGTAAAATATGTATGGCTATAAATGATTGAAGCAACCAACTTATCTGATAATATAAAACAACTGAATACTCTTAAAAACGAAGCGATAGAACTAAATAAAATAATGTCCAAAGCAAAATCATCTACTTATGCCTACTAACGGCTCTCAATTGCTAAAGCATTACTGAATAAAAACATTCAAAATGACCAAAAGAAAATCTCCTATAACACGACATTTAATTGAAATAATAGCGGTTTTAGCCATTATTATTTTAGTGAATTTCATTAGTAAAAATAAATATGCTCGTCTGGATTTAACAGAAGATAAAATTCATACATTATCTGATCGAACCGTTACTTTTTTTGAAGAAGAATTGGACGGTGTTGTCAATATTGAAATCTATTTAGATGGAGAGTTCCCTGCTCATGTCCAAAAACTTCAAAACGCAGTTAAGGAAAAACTAGAGGAATTTAAAGCTTATTCTAAACATAAAATCAAATATAAATTCATTAACCCTAATAAAGATAAGGCTTTGGCTGATGATCTAAAACGAACAATATATGAAGATGGTATTTACCCTATGTATTTAGTCGATCGCTCTGAAGGGTCTGAAGAAAAAATAGAATTCTGGCCTGGAGCAATTATCCGCTATAAAGACCAACAAACTGCTGTCAACTTTTTACAAATTGGAAATTACTTGGTTTCTGCTCCTCAAGTCAATGCTGGAATTAACCAATTGGAGTACTCTTTTATTAAAAGTTTTTGGGATTTAACTAAGAAAAAAAGACACACCATATCTTTCCTCAGAGGTCATGGAGAATTGGATAATGCTGATGCTAGAATGATTAGAGATCAACTCCTTGAATTTTATAATGTTGATACTGTTCAAATCAGAAAATATCTTCCAAAAGATTCTGTAATTAAAGAAGACATCCATGCTTTAGATCAATCTGATGCCTTGATTATTGCTAAACCTCAACAGCCTTTTAACGAGAAAGAAAAATATCTAATTGATCAATTTATTATGCAAGGAAAAAAGGTCTTTTGGTTGATTGATATGGTTCAAGTTCCTGAAGATAGTTTAGCGATTGATAAATTTATCTACAGCTCTCCAATCGACTTAAATATCGATGATATGTTGTTTAAATATGGGGTTCGAGTGAATAAAGATTTAATTACGGATGCTAATTGTGGAGCTACCTGGAGAAGAGATAATTACAAACCGCTTTACAATTGGTTTTTATACCCTCGAGTAGGTTCTAATCACATTACTATGCAAAACGTGGCTCCTGTTATACTTAAATATGTCAATTCGATAGAAGCTGTTGGAACCCCGAACATCAATAAAACAGTAATTTTAGAAACCTCTAAAGATTATAAAAAAATGCCTTCTAGATTTAGAGTCAGTTACGACTTTTTAGATGGCTACAACCCTACTTTAAGTCAACAAGTTAAAGATGTGGCACAATTACCTTTAGGATATATTTTAGAGGGTGAATTTGACTCTCACTACAAAGGGCGAATAACGAATACTTTTATTGAGAACAAGTCTTCTAAATTTAAAGATAAAAGTAAACCTAATAAGATGGTGGTCATTGGTGATGGTGATGTTATTCGAAACGAATTGGGGCAAACACAAAAAGGAAATCTAGTGCCTTACCGTTTAGAATTTGATCCTATGGTACGTGACAATGCAGGAAACCTTGTTCCTTACCACGGTAACGGAATTTTCTTCTTAAACTTAGTAGATTATATGATGGGGAACGATTATTTAATTCCGCTCCGTTCACGTATGAAAACGCAACGTTTATTGAATCGTAAGGCCATTTCCTTAGAAAGAACCAAATGGCAGGTTATAAATCTTGTGATTCCTATATTTATTGTTGTAATTTTGGGACTTATTCAATTAATGATAAGAAAAAGAAAATATACTGCGTAACTCGTGACAGCAATACTGTCAACTTGGAAGCATCCACGACTTGACTGTTTATTTTTGTTTGCAACTAACTTATGCAACAACTAAACTATACCGTATTTAAAATAGCTAAAAATGAATCAAAACACTAAAACCATCCTACTTGTCGCCTTGGTTATCATATTAGGCGGGGTTGCTTTTTTCTCGACAAAAGAAACTACTGAATCGGTTGATGGACCGTTAAGGAACTTTGCTATAGCTGATACCTCAGCGATCTCTAAATTTAAAATTTCTGATACTGAAGGAAACGAAATCACTATTACCCGAGAAAACAAAACCAAAACATGGATGGTTGAGGGCTCTAGTTTTAAAGCTAAACCTGAAAATGCTAATTTGATTCTAGATGCTTTAAAAAGAATTGTTATCCGACAAGATTTAGATGAAGCTGAAGTTAATACTACATTAAACTTTTTGGCTGTTAGACATAAAAAGGTAGAATTTTTCATCAATAATGAAACGACACCTGTTAAATCATGGTACATCGGCAACAGTACTGCCGATCATCAAGGCACCTACATGCTTTTACAAGAAAGAGCTCAAAAATCATCTGTGCCTTTTATTGTCTACAAACCTGGTATGAGGGGGAATTTAGAACCTCGTTTTTTTACTAGTTTTGTTGACTGGCGTTTTTCTGGAATTTATAACTACAGTGTGGGAGCTATTAAAGAAATCATTTTTTCAAACATTGACGAACCCAATGAATCTTTTGGTATACAAGTTCTTAAAGATAGTAAAGTGCAACTCTTAGATGGTAATCAGCAAATTATTCCTGCTTTTGATACTGCTCAGGTTTCACATTATGTGACGCATTTTAAAAAATTACACTTTAGCCACGTTGTCGAAGATTTAACGGAAGCTCAAATTGATTCTGTGTTGAATACAAAACCTAATGTTACCATAGCCGTTACCGACAAAGATAACGCCACCCAAAAAGTTAACATTTGGAAAATTTTTGATACGATAGAAACAGCAGAGGGACCTCAAAAGAAACTTAATATTGGTTATGCTTTCTTAGCTGTTGACGGTAGTAAAGAACTTGTTAGGGTACAATACTACCAATGGGATAATGTTTTAAAACCTAAATCTTATTTTATACCGAAAGCAAAATAAAACGATCAATGCAATTACTACAAAACCTTTGCAACATTCATGCTCCAGCTGGAAATGAAGTTGCTTTAAAAAACTTTATTTTACAATACATAGCAGAACATCAATCTACTTGGAAAACGCAACCTGAAATCTTTCATGGTGATGGTTTTCAAGATTGTATTGTCTTAAAATTTGGTACTCCTAGAACCGCTATATATGCACACATGGATTCTATTGGTTTTACAGTTAAATATGGAAAGGAACTGGTAAAAATCGGTGGTCCTGTTTTGGAAGAGGGTACTGTTCTTATTGGTGAAGATCGCCATGGTAAGATTGAAGCAGAATTGGTTGTTATAGAGGATGAAAATGGTAAAAAACATCCTGAATATGTTTTTGATCGAGAAATTGAGCGTGGAACCGAATTGGTTTATAAGCCGAATTGGAGAGAAGATGATGATTTTGTTCAATGTTGCTATATGGACAACCGTTTAGGGGTATGGAATGCTTTACAAGTTGCTCAAACACTTGAACATGGTGTGATTGCTTTCTCATGCTGGGAAGAACATGGAGGAGGAAGTGTTGGTTATTTGGCTAAATTCATTTATGAGCAATGGGGAGTTACCCAAAATTTAATTTCTGACATTACTTGGGTTACTGATGGAGTAAAACATGGAGAGGGTGTTGCCATTTCAATGCGTGACTCTGGGATTCCAAGAAGAAGTTATTTGAATAAAATTATCGCTCTGGCTGAAGAAAGCGGTATTCCTTTCCAATTAGAAGTGGAAGGTGCTGGTGGTTCTGATGGTAATCAACTACAGCATTCTCCTTTTCCTATGGACTGGTTGTTTATTGGAGCTCCAGAAGACCATGTTCATTCAGCTAACGAAAAAGTCCATAAAAAAGACATTGAGGCTATGGTTCAACTCTATCAATATTTGATGCAAAAATTATAATTTAACTTTTTTTCCTAAAAATGTCTCTAATGTAATTTTTTTTATTAAATTTGCATCCACATTTAGGTCTGGTAGTTCAGTTGGTTAGAATACCTGCCTGTCACGCAGGGGGTCGCGGGTTCGAGTCCCGTCCAGACCGCATAACGAAAGCACTAGTAAATACTAGTGCTTTCGGCGTTTTTAAAAAATCGTATTAATAAGGGGGATATAACGAATAATACATAAAAAGGCAAAAGGCGAAAAAGCCAAAACCCCACGTATATAAAAGGTTTTAGCCATTTTACCTCAAACATCCAACTTTTTTCGAATTGTCCCAAAATAGGGAAATAATGTCTAAATACTGTCTGACTGTATAAATAGTGTTTAAAAACCATTTAAAGGCTATTTTACGAAATGCCTACAACCTTTAATATATAAAGGGGTATAAGCAAAACAACAGAATATTTATACACCAACTAAGCGCCTTGTTTTTAGGCGCTTTTTTTATGTCTTAAATTATTGACTTTTTGTTTTGGTTGTTCAGTTGGTTGTTCAGTTGGTTGTTCAAAAAATGTAAAAAATACATAGTTGAAAATATATTTACTACTCAAAAAACGTATTAAAAATACCATTTTTTAAATTTAAAACAGGGGTTATTCCCATATAACAAAACCATAAACCTAATAAAACATGGGGATTTAGGAGTTTCAACTCCTTTTCATGTGTGTATAGGTGTTACATTGAGTTTATTCTTATAGAAGCTTTTACTAATGCTAAAGCCCTTACATCATCAATATGTACATCCTGAGGTTGATGGTGTGAATTTTGAGATACTAATTTTATATATTCCTTTCCTTCATCTGATTTTTGAACGTATTTAACAGTAACATATTCTTCACCTCCCATATCAACTGAAATTAAATACATTTCTCCCCAAAAAATATAATTTCTTTTATCATGTACCTTTTGATAAGCGACTATATCACCACTTTTCAATAATGGATACATACTGTCTCCAGTTACAAATAAAGCGCCATCACACCTTGGAACATGAGGAATGCTAATATACTCTTCTGTTTCTATTTGACTATGATTATCAAACAAAGGGATTAATCCTGCTGTTGCTTCTATATTATATAAGGGTATTCTTTGTTGACTAATATTGCTGTCCGTTTTCAAGTTAAAAGCACTTACAGGCTGTGCTGAATCTTCTTTAACCATTTCACCTTCCCCTGTGATTAGCCATTGTAAATTTATTTCGGGGTAGTTTGTTATTATCTCTTTAATTGCATTAGAGTTTAGAGGTGTTTCTTTTGCTTTACCCCTAAAATTAGCAGAAGTCATGCCTATAGTCCTAAAAAAACTTTCTTTACTAACTTCTTTATTATCAATTATTTGTATTACTCTGTCTTTAATAGTAGTAAAATTATTTACCATTTTATTTGGAATTTAGAAAATATATTTACGATATTTGTAGTGTGCAATTTACAAATGTAAAGATATGAAAATAATTAGGAACGAAATAAAAGTCCCGTCAGGGTATTTATTAGAACTAGTAGAAGAGTTTAAAACATCTCGACAAACAGTTTACAACGCATTAAGAGACATTACTAAATCGCCCTTAGCTAAAGACATCAGAAAAAAAGCTAAAGAAATGTTACAAAAAGACATTAACGATATAGAGATATAAAAGATGTTTGAATATTACAATAACATATTATGTGTCCAAGGTGGATGGTTATATGACAATAACAACGTTATGTCAATGAATAACTATAGGAATTTAATAAGAAGAAAATGGCTTCAAGTCATTCGCCGTGGAGGCAATGGTCGTACAGCTTTAGTTTCTTACGATTCAATACCTGAACGCTTTAAAAAAGTTATTGTTGACAAATTTGGAGACCCAAGAGAAACAACTAAACAAAGTCGAATAAAAGATAAGTTAGTTACAGATTTAAAAGCAGCTGAGTATTTTAATAACTACACTTTGGACAACGGCTCTGCCCTACCTGAAAAAGCAAAAAAAGAATATTTAGCAAATGCTTGTGTTTTAAATGCCTTACACAAAGTAATTAACGAAACAAAATCAGTTAGAGGGAAAGTAAAAAATGCCTGGATAGAATCTTCAGATGCTATTCAAAAACTACCAAAGCACACTTACCCACATACTTTGCCTAAAAATGTTCAAAGTTTAAAGCGTAAGCACAAAAAGTATATTGCTGAGGGTTACGAATCATTAATTCATAAAGGGTTCTGTAACGACAATTCAGAGAAGATAACAGAAGATGCAAAAGTTTGGGTAATATCTCGTTGGGCTGACCGTGTGGCAGTTTGTGCCAATATGGAACAGCTCCTTTTTGAATACAATCAGTTAGCTATACAAAAAGGTTGGAAAACACTAAAAGAAGAGAAAACACTTTACAATTACCTAAATAAAGAAGGAGTAAAACACTTGTGGTATGGTCACAGACATGGCGATGCAGTTAGTAAAGAAAAATTTGTTTATCAGCATTCAACCATATTACCAACAATGCGCGATTCTTTATGGTATTCAGATGGAACAAAGCTTAACTATTTCTATTTAGACAAAGATGGTAAAGTGGCAACCTGCCAAGTTTATGAAATAATGGATGCTTATAGTGAGGTATTGCTAGGGTACCACATTAGCAAAAGTGAAGATTATGTTACCCAATATCATGCTTATAAAATGGCTGTTCAAATTTCAGGACACAGACCTTATCAATTAGGTTTTGATGGTCAAGGAGGACACAAGAAATTGAAGTCAGGTAATTTCTTAACCAAGCTTTCACGATTAGCAATAAGAACTCAACCATATAATGGTAAATCGAAAACAATTGAAAACGCCTTTTTTAGATTTCAATCTCAGTTTTTAAAACGTGATTGGTTTTTTACTGGACAAAATATAACTGCTAAAAGACAAGAAAGTAAAATGAACAGAGAGTTCATAAATGCTAACAAAGCTAATCTACCAACTTTTGAAGAGGTTGTCGAAATATATAAAAAGAGAAGACAAGAATGGAACGAAGCATTACATCCTAAAACAAGAGTTCCGCGATTAGAAATGTATAACCAAAGTACAAACCCTAATACATCAGCAATAAACCTTTGGGATATGGTAGATTTATTTTGGGTTGAACGTGAAAAACCTGTTATCTGCACAGCTTACGGAATCAGTTTTACTGAGAAAAAGCAAAAGCATACTTATGTGGTTTACCGTGAAGATAGTTTACCTGATGTTGAATGGCTTAGAAATAATGTAGATAAGAAGTTTCATATCAAATATGACCCTGAGGATATGTCTATGGTTTATCTCTATGAAAACACACCGCTAGGATTAAGGTTTGTAAGTGAAGCGAGAATAAAAGTTGAAATCCACAGAGGCAAGCAAGAACAGGAATCTTGGGAAGCTGAATACTATAAAAAAGTTGAAGAACTGAAAAAACAATCTCGATTAGCTGCTGATGAAAAAATGGATAGCCTACTTGAATCGGAAGGACGTGCAGCTCATCAATATGGATTAAATAGTCCATCCCTATTAGGATTAAAAAACAAACGAGAAAAAGTTGCCAATAACATTGGAAAAATCCAAAAAGAAGAAAGCAACTATATCTATATCGAAGAAGAAGACAAAACAGATAATTCATTTAATCATTTTGACAAATATTAACCTATGGAACACGTACAAAAACAAAGAGTTAGAGAGGATTTAAAAAACTTTATTAATCAATCAGGTTCGCAGAATAAAGCTGCCAACAGATTGAAAGGAGTAAGTGCAGCAACGTTATCACAAATAGTAAATGATAATTGGGAGTTAATTAATGATTCCATGTGGAATAAAATAGCTGCTCAAATTCAAAGCCAAAAGAAACCATGGCAATTTGCTATGACTAAAGATGCCCAAACATTGTTTCATGTTTTTGATGATGCTAAACAACATAATCTAGTTATATCAATTGTTGGTTCAGAAGGTACAGGAAAATCAGAAAGCGCCAAAAGATTTACTCAAGACAATAAAGATGTCTATTTGTTGAACTGTAACGAGTACTGGGATAGAAGATGGTTTTTAAAAGAGTTATTAAAAGCTATGGGAAAAGACCCTGCTGGTATGGTGATGGCAGAAATGATGGAAGTAGCTGTCCTTACTTTAGAGGGAAAAGATTGTCCACAAATCATATTAGATGAAGCGGATAAATTAAGGGATCAGGTATTTTATTTCTTCATTACATTATACAATAGACTTCAAGATAAATGCTCTATTGTGCTAATGGCAACTCAATACCTTCAAAAGAGAATTAAGCGAGGACTGTCATTAAATAAAAAAGGGTATCGTGAGATTTATTCGAGACTAGGAAAACGTTTTATTGAATTAGATGGGGTCAATTTTACTGATGTTGTGATGATCTGTCAAGCTAATCAAGTGGAAAATAAAACCATAATAAAGCAGATTTATGATGATTGTGATAACGATATAAGGAGAGTAAAAAGAAAGATTCACGCATATAAAAGGTCATTACAAATGAATTAATTATGAGTGAATTAAAGTATAAATATCATCCTGTAATTCCTGATTTAAAAATCTCTGAAGATGGAACCTCCATTATATGGAAAGATGCCCCTGTTTTAATCAGAAACTACACAAAAAACGGAAAGGTCTATCCAAGGGTAAATATTATCGGACGAACATTTATGGTTTCACGATTAGTTTGCTACACTTTCAATGGTCCACCTCCTGAAAATGAAAGCATAGTAAAACACATTCACGGAGATAGCAACCACTATAAAAACTTAATGTGGGAATTATCAGGAAGTAATAATCCGCTTATTCAGCGGAAGATGTCAGAAAAAGATAAAATCGAAGCCGCAAGGCTATTAAAAAAAGGAAAAACAAAGAAAGCTGTAGCAGAACAATTCAAAGTCAGCATTAGCACAATTAAAAGATTAAAAAGAGTTTATACATGAAAAGAGCCGTAAGCATATCAGAATTATACACAACCAATTTTAAGGTGTTGGATTTCCAAGGTGATTGGGATGCTTGCATTGGCAAACCTGAATTAGCAGGAAGCTGGTTAATTTGGGGAAAGTCAGGAAACGGTAAAACACGTTTCACACTTCAATTATGCAAATACCTTACTCAGTTTGGTAAAGTAGCTTACAACTCTTTAGAAGAAGGTGCTAGTTTATCTATGAGAAAAGCATTTGTTGAAACAGGGATGGAAGAAGTAAAGCGCCGAATTGTTTTACTAGACCAAGAACCAATCAGCGATTTAATAGAGCGATTGAAAAAACGAAAAAGCCCTGATATCATTGCTATTGATAGTGTTCAATATACAGGTATGAATTACGATACCTACAGAGAATTAAGAAAAACATTTCCTAAAAAGTTATTTATCCTGATTTCTCATGCTGATGGAAAAGAGCCTTCAGGTAGAGTTGCAAAGTCTATCCGATTCGATGCCTTTGTTAAAATATGGGTAGAGGGATATAAAGCTTTTCCAACAAGCAGATATGGTGGAGGTCAACCATATACTGTCTGGCAACAAGGAGCGGATAAATACTGGAGTGAAAAAAAATAACAAAACTATGCCTGCAATATTAATCGGAGAATATTATAAACACAATGATGCAATTTTTAAAGCTGTTGTGTCTCACAATGGAAAGAAAAAATTAAAAGAAGTTTTAGCCTTTAATTCTGTTTCTAACAAATGGGGGAAAGGATCAGGGTTAGCTATCTCAACAAACTTTTTTAAAAGAGAGCTTGAAAACATGATTCACCTGTCAGAAAACGAATTTAAACAACATAAAAACAATGAGTTATAAGAATTACCAACCAAACAAAATAATTTACAATCTAACCTGTCCTTATGAAACCAAAGAAATTAACAAGAGCCAAGAAAAGACAAGCAATATACGCACACAATCAACAGTCTATCCTACAAAGAAAGGTACTTACAGAAAACCAATACAATGACCTTTTTTTGGATTCAGGACGAAAGTTTTTAGAAACATTATATCCTGAAGATGACCAAAAATATCAAAAGCTATTCAATCACTTTTATGGGTGTAGAAACTTTTGGAAATGGTGGTTAAAAAAATGGAAGGACTGGGAAAATCAATTGCTAATTGATGTCGAAAGTTGTGAGGTACCACTCAATGATGAAGTTTATAAAGAATCAATGCTTCCTATCATTTATGATTATCGAACTGAAACAAACTTTTTGGATTATATAAAACTTTTACACTATGCCTTATGACAAAAAGAAATCATCCTACAGACAAGAACTGGAGTACCGAAAAAAGGAGTTGATAAAACAAATAAAGCAATTAGAAAAAGAAGTTTTAAACCCTCCAAATAAAATAACAGATGAGTGGATGAAAGAATATGAACAATTAAACCTTTTAAAAGTCAATTTAATGACAGTTAAAAACCATTTAACTCACCTTAGTATTAATCATTCAGGACTAATCGAAGTAACATTTAACAACAGCCTATTTAAAAATAACAGACAATGAAATTAGTAGCCAAAACACAAAAAACAAGTGATAAACTTTGGTCCGATGAAAGTGGAATGCAAATCCCATCATCAAGAACCACAAAATTAGAACGCTTAATGGAGCGTAAATCAGGCAAGCTTTTAAAAGATGCTTTGAAGGTGAACGCTCAACTAACCACATTTAAAGATCAAGTGCAAGAAGTATGTAGAGAGGTTTACGATTTGTTTATGGAAGAGCATAACAATAAGAAAGATAGAAAAGGGAACTTTACCTGGTACAACTTCGACCGCTCTATCAAAATCCAAAGTAGAGTAAATGAGCGCATAGAATTTGATGATTTGAACATCATTGCTTGCAAAGATAAATTGGATGAGTTCCTAGATGCTAATGTGGAAAGTAAAGACGATTTCATTAAGCAATTAGTACTTGATGCATTTGAAACTAGCAGAGGTAAACTCGATGCTAAAAAAGTAATGAGTTTATTACGTTATAAAAGCAAGATTAAAGCTCCTCTATTTCAAGAAGCTATGGAACTATTAGAAAACAGTATCCGAAGACCTGATTCAAAAACATACTTTCAAATATGGGCTAAAGATAAATCAGGAGAATATCAAAACGTGGATTTAAACTTTTCAAGCATTTAATTATGAAGTCAATATCTACTCCAACCATTGAAAAGATGATAGCGGTTATTAAAACCATATTAGAGCAAAGCAAAGACAATCCCGAAATGGTAAAATCAATATTTGGCTTTGCCATTGTTCAATCTTGTAACGAAATAGAAGAAGAATTAAAAACGAAATAACTTTTACAATGCGAGAATTGACAAGCAAGCAACAGCAACCAAAAATGAAGTTAATGAAACGTATTCACAAAGCTTATACATCCATTCGTATTTGGCTGAAATATATCGATTTTCTTCACTTTCTACGTGGAGGAGATTACGTGCTATTTGTTCCGCAGCATCTTTGCGAAGAGTGCGAATTTGAACTATCAAAATGTATAAGCCAAGGGTTGCAAAAACAATGGATACCAATAATAATAGAATTAGAGCTTGGTGAAGACAAATGTTGTGAGCATGTAAATTCGACAATGAAGTATATACAGCAAGAACTGCACTTGAAACAACCACAATGTGTTTCAGGAACTCGGTCTTCATCTCGTGATGTTTAACCATCAGCTCAGTTAATTGCTTCTTGTACTCTTCGTAATTGCTCATAATATCAAAATTTTTGAGCCTAAAAATATAAACTAAATATTAATAAACAATCAAAAACATGAACCATCCAAACGAACCATTAGGAGAAAAGAAACTAATTGAATTAGGATTACGCCATAAGCCATTTAGAATCAATAGAAAGGTATTTTCTAAAACTAAAGCCGAAAAGTTATTACTAAAGGATATAAGAAAAGCGCACAACTATTTATTAAGGTCCAATGGCTTTAACCCTAAAAAGCAGATGAATGTTCCTGGTATTAATCTAACTAGCTAAAGATGAAACTTTCTGAATTAGAAAAGAAAAAGAAGTTTCATAAAAAGAAATTTAAATTTTACTCAAAAAAAATCAAGGAGATTAATGATACTAATTCTCAAATAGGATTTAAGTACTCAAAAAGACAATGATTAGTTATAAACCATATTTCGCAATTGAAAAGAGGATTAAAAGCTTCGGTGTAGAGGTACACCGAAGTGATTTGATCCACTCGTTTACAGAAGGCAAAAAAGACAGCTTAAAAGCATTAAATGAAACTGAATACAAAGAGTTTCTAAAATGGCTAAAGAGTAGCTTTAACTTAAACGACAAAAAGCCGTGGGAAGGAACACCTGAAGATAAGATGCGAAAAAAAATGATACAGCTGTTTGTTCACGAAATGCATTATACAATGAAAGAGTTAAACGATTGGTGTATTAAATATGGCTGCTATCACAAACCGTTAAATGCTCATAACAAACAGGAACTTACTAAAATCTTATCAATTGCTAAAGAAAAAGTTTACCCTAATTATATGAAAAACGTAACAAGTTGAAATATGCCTATACCACAAACAACAATAGTAAACTACTACACAGATAAAGATGATAGCTTTCAAATTACTTACATAAATGGATATCTATTATCTATCAACTTATATACTGCTGACATGATTGATTGGGACGGTTTAAAACACGGCATCCCTTTTTATGAAGAAGATATTAACCTTGAATTATTTCACAAACAGAAATGAAACTAACAAATAAATACATACTAACATTTACAACTGCTAAAACTCAATGTTTGGTTACTTATTACAATGGTCAATTCAAAAGATTAGAGTATAAAAAAGGTGGAATGTCGAATGAGTTTTGGCAGCATCTAAATAAAGCTATTCCCTTTAACGAAGCTCATATATCTGATGTTGAAAAGCACTTTAAGCAACGTGTGAAGTTTGATAAGATACTACAAAATAGTTCTAAGAGTTTACACAATCAATTTATGGGAGTTTACATACGTTTTTATGAAAAATTTTCTAATGGTTTAAAACCTAAAATAACAAATGTTGAAGGTGCAGCTTTAAAACAAATTATTTCCTATTTGAATGATGTAAGCGCTACTGAAGATGAAGCTTTAGTAGTTTGGAAACAAGTTTTTACCTACTGGGAAAGGCTTGATGAATTTTATAAGAACCAAATACAATTAAAACAAATTAATTCCAACTTAAATACAATTTTAATACAAATTAAAGATGGGAACAGCACTCGTAAAAACCAACAAACAGCCAACAATAATGCAAATGACCTTAGAGAAAAGCTCTAAGTTAGATTTGATAAGAAGCTTTAGTAAACTAACACCTAAATTGATTTTAGAAAACCAATACCCTTCTTTATCAAAATTAAGGAGAACGTATGGTAATCAAAAAGTTGAAACCGTAACTAGAATATTATTACATGATCTATCATCTAGTTTAAAAGGTGAGTTGAATAATGATGAAGTTGAAGAAATTAACGTTGAAATCAATAGTGGCTATTTACTTAACTTATCATTAGAGGACATATACTACACTCTAAGACAAATAAAAACAGCAAACAATACTAGAAAACTTAGTGTTAGTAAAGTTCTTAATGCAATAGAAAAACAATTTGAAACAAGAACAACGTTAGGAGCTAAACTCAGCTTAAATAAGCATTTAGCAAATAAACATATAGGTCTTCCTGATACTACAGCAATGGAAAAAGAAAAGAAGAAACATAAACAGGCAAAAGAGTTTTATCTACTGCAACAAGAAATTATAAAATCAACAACACAAAAATAAATCAGTAATGGCGAGAGACAAGAAATTAATGAAATTAAGAGATAAGAAGATTGAAAGCTTATACAATTTTTGGCGTTCTAAGAAAATCAACGGTAAGCAAATGTACACACACGAAGCAATATTGGAGAAGATTGCTGAAAAAGTGTTTCTAGCACCAAAAACAATCGATAACATTTTAAGTGGACGCAATAAAAAGTAAAACAATGAAAATATTTTTATTAATATACCTAATTGGTTACATCATAACTATAGTATGGATTTGGAGATACTATGCAAAAAACGAAAAGTTAAGTGCATTAATTATATCAGTTACTTATCCCTTTGCTTTTCTAATCCTATTATTTGACTTGATCATAAATAGAAAATGAGTTAATTAAAGTATGATGTTTAGACGTTTAGGAAATAAAAGCAAATATGCAAAGGAAATAATATCAAAATTTCCAAGTCATAAAGTCTATTATGAGTTGTTTATGGGGAGTGGCTCTATTTTTTTTCAAAAGCCAAAATCACAATACAGTATATTGAATGATTTAGATTCTGATGTTTTCAATCTATTTATTATTATAAAAGATTCTTACCAGCAATTGTTATTGTTATTAAAAGTAACTCCAGTTAATGAAGAACTTTTTTACTATTGGAAAAAAAACAAAGAATCAGATCCAGTGAAACAAGCATTAAGATTCCTTTATTTATCTTCATTTTCCTACTTAGGGAAATCTGATACATTTAGATTATTACATAGTGATTGTTCGTATAAAGAAAAGCTGGAGAAGTTAATTCTTTTTTCTTCAGAACAATTAAAAAATACAATGGTAAGGAATAAGGATTTTAGGTTTTTTTTTAGTGATATTTATGTAAGTGATAAACATATTGGAAAAGCAGACAGATTTATTTATGCTGACCCTCCTTATTTAGAAACAGAAAACAACTACAACACACCTCTCTGGACAAAGAAAGATAGTTTTGATTTATTTAATACTCTTCAAGAGACAGGTATGAGGTTTGCTATGAGTGAATTTAGACACCCTTTTATTTTAGAAGAAGCATCCAAAAGGAAACTAAACATCATATCTATAAAGGAGCGTAGAAATATTAAGAATAGAAAAACTGAGATTCTTATAACAAATTATAACAGCCGTCAATACGAACTATTTAAATAGTTTCAACTCTGAAACATTTATAATTAAAAACAGCTTTTATGTATCATAAATGAAACATATTTTCGTCAAAAGAGGAATATATTATAACACAATTAAACTAAAGCCTTTCATATTGAAAGGCTTTTTTTATATTTGGAAAAACCCTAAGTAGTTAATGATAAATCATTTAGTAAAGGCATGGTATCGAGTAGGTTTCATAATTAAACCTGATTTATATGCAGAAAAATTAAAGCAAAGTCCATGGTATTTCAGATTATACCATTCTTACGATATAATTAGGCTTAAAAAGTCGTATAAAAAACAGAGAAAAAAGCAAGGGGCAGTTAATACTATGAAAGAAGTTTATCGTACTGTTGACACCTATATGGCTGATTATATAGAACAAACTCAACCTACAATAACCTGTAAAAAAGGTTGTTCTTTTTGCTGTTCAAAACAAGTAACTGTTTCTGATGACGAAGCTAAGATTATACACAATTATATTTTGGAAAATAACTTAAAACTAGATTTTGATAGAGCTCACAGCCAAGCTAGTAATAAGATCAAAACTCCTTTAAAGTTCAAACAATGTATATTCCTTAATTTGAATACTAATGCATGTAACATATATGAAGTGAGACCTCTTAGTTGTAGAATGTTGTTAGCTTCAAATGACCCTATGTTTTGTTCAGAGAAGCAAACAAAAGATCAATTATTCTTTATATTACCTAAAATGGAAAACCTTAAAACAGCTATTTGGAACAGCTCTATTGCTGGGATTTTACCTGCTATGATTATGAAGCAATTTCTTGATGAAATGGACAAAAAAAATAAATAAAATATACTATGTCAGAATACAGCAAGGAATATATAGAAGCAACAGGACTATCCATGAAACCTGATTTTTCTTTTCGCAGAGAGTTTAAAAAACTAAAAGAAGGATACACCAAAGGTATAATATGTGAAGGTTTTGGTACAAAAGCAATCGGAAAGTTTAATGGAGAATTATCAGTTCTATTAATGGATAACGAAGAGACCACCCTTGACAAACTTATCAATAATTATTTAAACCGATCATAAAACTGATATACAGTTGCTATAATGGATGTAATATTATTAATACTATCTAAAGATAAAGTAGGCTTTAGCTTATCTAATTCAGATTGTAAAAGAATCATCTGCTTTTCAATCACTTCATATTTAGCTTTAAACCCTCCTTTGTTATATAAGTCATGAGCATCTGCCTGCAGAAAAAATATAAATATTTTTTTATGTTTAATTTCCCAATTTCTAATTATGTTATGATGCTCAAGAATGCTAAATATATTTATTAAATCTTCATTGTTTACCTCTAGTTCTTTTTCTAATGATTCTGCGCTTAGTTGACTTCCTGAATGCAGCGAACAGTTATCTAACAAAAAACTTAAACAATTATCTAATAAATCTGGAGTAATATTTTTTATATTCATAATAGCTAAAATAATTAAATAAATTTAATCAACAGTCAATCTGATAAGTTATATCATTAGGATTTATAGTCTTTTCTCCCTTTTCTAATTCATAACCAGGATTAGCAACTTCGATTTGTTGACATGCTCGCATATCACTTATGCTACAATCTCCAATCATACCATTATAAGTAACACGATACAACATAATACCAGTTCCAGTATCAATAGGAGCAAAAGACATTCGTCTTAATGTTCCAAAATGAACACCACTTCTAGTATGTAAACTCTGATGTATCTTTTGTAGGATGTTTCCAAATTCTAAAGCACTTTGCTGATTAAAAGCACCTTGATAAGTATCGGCTAAAGTTTCAAAAGCAAGGTACACATCAATAAATGTATCAATGTTTTGATCTCCTTTTGAAATATCTTCCATTTCTCCAGCCCTAAAAGATAAGAATACTGCAGGAAAAGGAAAGGCATATTCATCCTCTAAGAAGTTAATTTGATTATGCCACATATCAATCCAAGCAATATCTGCAATCTCATTAGTTAATATTGTTGCTATTTCTTTATAAGCTTCAGTAATGACTTTCATAATTATTTAAATTTAGGGTTAAATAGTTCGTTTTCTACGGTTTTAAATCCTTTTAGGATATGTCCTTCAATCTGTTTGTTTAACATAGCACTCTTGCCAATAAATTGACGTTTAGGCATTTTAAATGAAATGGATGTTTTTTTAGTTAAAGCCATAGCCTTCCACATTTGGTCAGAAGTTTTACTAAACATAAACCAAAAGAACTTTCTACTTTTATCAGTTATTGCAAAAGAAACCATCCCTCCTTCATTATGTATTTTAGCATAAGGAACAACATCGCCATCCACAGAAACTTCAACATATCCTTTACTAGCAGCAAAAGAGATACTTCTTTTTAAAGTTCCTGAGTTAATTAAAATCCCCTCACTCTTTTTTCCAAACTTATTGGCCTTACCTGAATTAGTTCCTTTCCATGGAATTAATGTGTTATTAGTAAAACCTTGATTCTCGAAACTTTCTTTAAAAAACTGTTCAGCTATTGCTCCTATTTGCTTGGGTAGTTTATTAGTTAGCTTAGTAATAGCTTTGCTAGCTTCATTAAAATCAGGTGCTTGAAATTGGTTTGCCATTTTTTTTGTATATTTGTTTTAATGCTTTACGCCTGTAGCTAGCAGGAATACCTAGTAAAGGGAATGAACCAAGACAACAGGCTTTCAGCAAGAGGTTCGTCCGACCTGCCAAGATTCTACACTTCATGTGTAGTGTTCAAAATGGTATTCCTGCTGGTAAGCGTCTATTTATAGTTAGACTTTCTTACTAATATTCCTTCTCTTTTTGTATCAATAGCTTTATCTAACGGATGCCATGTTCTAAGGTCTAATAGGTTTTTATCTTTATCCAGCCTAACAAAAGCATTCATTACCTTATTCTTATAAAATTTCACATATCTATAACCAAACTTTCCATTACCTTGATTAACAAGGTAAACTTCATCAGGAGCATTTAATAACTCATCAATTACAGATACATAGTCTGCTCGATCATCTTTTAAATGTTGTTTAAATTGTTTTTTATTGATGGTAATCGGTTTGTCAGAAAAATCAGTTAATCGAATATTATTACTGTCGTTTAAGTCGTTATCTCCAACACGTTTATCAAACCACTCTAAAGCTTCTATTCTTGAAGTGCTCTTTGTTTTCAATTCTTTAAATTGATTTTTATTAATGTTAGCATGTTGTTTTAGTCCATTATTTTTAAGGTTAAAAGTCTGTTCAAAGTTTCCTTTTACATAAAGTTTGTTTTCATCAAAAACAGTTTTTAAATCCCCACGATTCACATTAAAACGCCCCTGCTTCATTCTATCCCATTCACTAACTCCGTTATTATCAATTCCGCTACTTTGTAACAATTCCTTTGCATCACTTCCTGATAGCAACTTCTGTCCTTTAGGTACTTCAAATGTTTCTACCATTTCACAACGACAACCCCAACCATTTGGAGGGTAAATAGCTTGTACTGCACTATCTTTTTTACTAAAAACTTTATTATGCAATACTTCGTGAGATTGTCGAACTCTATTGTCTGCAGCTGTTTTATAAATATAATATGGATTCTCTTCTATATTATCTTGTTGACGATAATACCTTGAAGCATTTTGAGCAACAGCTCTTGCGAATTCATACTCTGTTTTTAAGTGAGTAGCGTTAAATTGTTTTAATAAAGGCTGTGCTTTAGTTCTAAACTCATTAAAAGAATTAGAATCATTTAAAACAGCGTTTAATTCATTAACCATTGCTAAGTTTTTAGCAGCAGAAAAACGACTAATATTAGCTTCCATAAAAGCTTTTGCTGTGTGATCAGGTTTATTATAGTCTAATGATTTTATAGCTTTAAAACCTTCGTTTAAACTTTTTATATATTCCTCTTTTAAGTAATCGAAATAAGATTGACTAGACAGCTTTACAACTCCACTATGTACATCTTTTAATAATTTTTCTTGGATTTTCTTTAGAGTTGGACTTTCCATTAAAGGTTCGCTTGTATCACCGCAACAACTATCTTCTTGCATTACAGGAATAGAGAAATTGAAAGCTACTGTTTTATCTTTTTTTTTTGAGGATGTTTTTTCGTCCTCTGATAATTCTTGTGTGTTGTTACTTGAACTTTTTATTCCTATTATTGGGATACCTGTTTTTTCGGTGATGTATTCAGTGTCAATTTCATAGCTTCCACTTAACTTGGTTACTGTGTCTATTAGGTCAATTAAAGATAGTTCCTCTGTTGTATCCCAATCAAAGCTATACCCCTCGAAATTTCCTACACCTAAATTGTTTAATCGTGGCAACAAAGAATCGTTGATGATATTTTTAATAAAAATCTTATCTGAAAGGTGTCTATCTTCAGCAACTTGTTTGTGGACCTCTGCTTGTGAACGACTACTACCTGAATCTGTTGTCATTGTTTGCCCCAATATTAGCTTACTCATTTCTTTATTTGTACGCTCAATTAAAGCATCAAATATTTGATGTGCTGATGTTCCTGGAGTATCCATCACATTGATTTCTTCTCCTTTTTTAAAAACACCCCAACCAGCACTTCCCATCGCGCTCATTATTTCCCCCAATTTCGTAGCTCTAGTATCGTTGGTTATGTCTGTAGTTACCCAACGAAAAGGCACCCCAAACTTTTCTGTGTATTCACTCCAAGAGCCTAACGCATATTTTTTGGCTAATGCTATGGGTGCTGCTTTATACAACAATCCTAAGTTATAAAAGTTGCCAATCTCTACAATTGTATTCAATAATGGCACTTTATCAAATGAGATTCCTTTATCATCATCAGGCTTTAAATAGATTACTTTCTTTTTAAAGTTACAATTCTCTCTAGGAATTAATACTGCTTTTTCAATTCCATTTTCCCCTTGTACTAGCTCTATTAATGTAGAACCCCAAAAGCGAGAACTAAGAGTATGTTTAATAAACTGTTCAAACCAAGAACGTTCTAATAGTTTAGTGAGGTCTGTATTTTCTTCTCCATCACTATTAATGACTTTAAAAGGCGAACCTAATACACGCAAAATACGTGATTCGATGATGCTTGACAAGTGGTTGTCTATTAATATATTTTCATAGACTTGATAAAGCTGTATCCTATCAGGGTCCTCATTATTTAATGCTGATAATATTGCAGCCCTCCAATGTTGAATATCTACAGCGACTAAACTTTTTTCATGTGGCTGTACTCTTCCTTCAATTGAATTGGATTTTCTAACCGCAGCTTCAACAATAATATCCCTATCAGATAATAATTTTAATACGTTACCTTTAATGCTGTTTTTTATATTTTGAAATGTACTCATTGCTTAATTACTGTTTAAATGGTATTTAAAAATAATGTTCTCTTTTGGGGTTGCTTCCCCATTTAATATCATCAGAACCAATTTGCTGTCCATTATTGTTGACAGCTTTTGGGAGTTCAGCGCATAACTCACCTTGTTGAACCTGTTTTAACCATTCCATTGCTTCTTTATACCGCGTACGTCTTAAATCAGGAATTTTTCTCGGATTAATTCGGCTATGTAAATCATACAACATAATATCAATTGTATAAATCAATATCAACTCGTTTCTATCTGCTCCTGATGCTGCAAATACAGCGTTTACATCATATCTAGTTTTTAAATAAGTACGTATTTTCTGTATTGCTGCTAACTCAGCTTTATTTAAAAGAGTGCTATCTGTTCCAATAATATGTTGTAACATATCTGCACGGATTAACACCTCTATATCTCCATTTGTAACAAAAATCATATTGTTTGTTTTATAGTTAATTACCACACTTTTGATGGGCGTTGCCTCATTCCTAAAATGGGCTGAAAAGTTGAAGTTTGAATATAGGCACTTAAATACTCAATAGCCTGTTGGTCTGCATCAGGCGCATCATCATGTCCTTTGTAACCTGGTTCAATTCCATATAACTGAGCTAAACCGATTTGTGTATCATTGTGACCTTTCTTTTTTTCATTGTAGTATATCCTACCATTTTGATAATAAGGATGTAAGGTCAATATACGTTCGTATTTGTTTGCTTTTGGACGGTCAGCCTTTACAATGTTTAAATGTATTTGGTGGTCCTTTTCTACTTCGCTGATTGTTCGCTCCACTTCATCATTCCAAAATTGCGCCTCAAACCTCCAATTGATAATCACAGATTTAGGTAAGTTCTTTGAAAAATCAGCCATCCACTCCAAAGCACTTCGCATCTTTGTTTTTTTAACAAAAGAATCAATGTAAAAGAAATCTTTGTCCTTGATGCCCCATACACGGATTGCGTTATAATCGGCTGTTTGGGTTCCTGCATAAGCTACATCCCAAAAACCAACTATACAATCAAAGTGGTCTACCCTTGGTAATTTAGCCCATTGGATATATTCTGTTTTAAATATCTTACCTTCAATATGCGGTTCATTGTTAAACTCAGCTAATGCTGCAAGTGTTCCAACTTCCGTTTCTAATTCTTTGTAATAAGTATCACTATATTTTTGGTACCATATTGGTTTGTGTGTAACAGGATCATAAGCTTTAATATGGTGAATGGTCCAATTGGGTCTTTTCTCTTGCAACACAGTTTGAATCATACGTGGAGCAAATCGATTGTTTGCTTGAATAAAACGTCTTAAATCACCGTCCATTGTTGGGATTAAATCTCTGAGAATCCACTCAGCCATTTCATCTTGACGTTTGGGGTTTTTAATCAATTGTTTGCCCTCTAAGTCATCACAAATACAAAGGTCAGGACGTTGGGATTTAACCCTTAATCCCCTTACACTTTGTCCCATACCAAGTGCTTTTCCGATAAAACCGCTTTTTGTCCTAAAGTTTCCATTTTCCCATGAACCTAATGTTTTTTGTTCTCCAAAATCTTGACGAATCCTAGGGTTAGCTTCAAACTCTGCTTGAATATCTGATAATAACATTTTAGCTTTATCATAGTTGTTACCAATAATTACCATGTAGTGGCAATCATCATTCAACCACAACCAAAAGGGTATCAATATATCAGACCATACCGATTTTGCTAAACCACGCCCCCATTCAGCAAAACCTTTAAAGGCTTTTTGCTTTTTGACCATTTCAGCAAATTCAATATGAAAATCAGCACACTCGCTGGTTGCATAATGCGGAAAGTAGTATTCTACCATGTATTTAACATCTCTCTTTGCTCTTTCTATTCGTTGTGTCCTAGCCGATAATGAATTATCAGCATTCACATCTCCAGTTTCACGAATAAACTCAAGGTTAGCCAAATACCTTTTTAGCGCTTTATTTCTATTTACGTTTGCCATTATCCGTATTTTTCAGCCATTTGTTGTAACCAGTTAATATGGAAGTCAAGAATTTTAAAATAAGTCACTCTATCATGTTGCAATAGTGCATTCATAAAGGATTCAATAACGTGTACAACTGCTGTAAGTGAGGGTTTGTCGCTTTTTCTTGATGCTTCTAATGATTTACTAACCTTAGAAATTTCATCACTTAACGCTACCTTTTCTTTAGACGATGAATCAGCAGTCCTTTCTAGTTCTAAACGCTTTTTAACTAATTCCTGTAATAGTTCTTCATAAAAGGACTGAAGTTTCTCAGGAGCAACTTGCTTGGCTAATCTTAAATTTTTCCAATTGCCTGATATTATCCAACGGTCCACCGTTTTTTTTGAAACATTTAATTTGCTGGCAATCACATCCGAATCAAGGTTATTATCAATGTAATAAACCCTTGCAAGTGCCTTCTCCTTATCTTTTGCCATACCTTATATATAACTGATTACTATACAAAGGTCTAGTCATATAGAGGTAAAACAAAATTGAACTTACAGGCTGGTGTCTTTATCGAATTATTATACTACTACACAGCTACTTAGGTGTAAAACCGATTTTTTTTAGCAAAGAATCAGATAGAACTTTGTAAAAAATGAAAAGCAAGTTTTACATATCAGTAACAGCAACTTCTAAAACAGAAGCGCAAGTTAAAATAAAGGGTTCAATTAGCAATTGGCGAAACTCTTCAGAAGACTTTGAACAAAAGGTGGATGAGTTAGTTGCTAAAGGAGTTAATAACGTTACCCTTTATATTAATAGTGGCGGCGGAAGTGTTTTTGAAGCCAATGAGATCGCTAATATTATTTCAAAGTTTCCTGGTACCATAACTGCTGAATTAGGAGCAATATGTGCTTCAGCTGCTACCATCATTGCAATTAAAGCTAGCAAAATAACAATGGCTTCTAATGGTCAGTTTATGATTCATCGACCAATGGTTGGTGTTCAAGGTAATGAGGATGAATTGTCCTCTGCTTTAAAGCTTTTACAAACATTACAGGATAATTTCTTGGACCAATACGCAGCTAAAACAGGCATGAGCAAAGAAACAATTGCTGATTTATGGAAAACAGATTATTGGATGGATGCCAAAGAGGCTAAATCAAAAGGCTTTGTCGATGCAATAATTGGAGAAAGTGAAAACCCTGATGTCGAAGATATACAAGCCTTACTTTCTGAAAAAGTATATCAAAACATTCCTGAAGCATTGGTTGCATTTGCTATTAATCCCCAATCAAACACAAATCAAATAAAAAATACAAATATGAAGGTAATTGCATTATCATTAGGCTTAACACCTAATGCCAACGAACAGGAAGTTCAGGCAGCAATAACATCACTTAAAGCAAAAGCAGATAAAGCAGATGTTTATAAAACTGAATTAGACAACTTAAAAGAGACAGTTCAAAACGAGAAAGTTGATACATTAATTGAGTCGGCTGTTAAAGCAAAAAAGATTAATGCTAATCAAAAAGAACTGTATAAAAAAGCTGCTAAAAATGATTTTGATACGACAAAAGCAATGCTTGAAAATATGCAAGCAACTGTTGTGGTAAGCGATCACATTGAAGCGATCACAGATTCAAGCAAAACTTTAGATGATTATACACCTTCTGAATTAGAGGCAATGGCAGAAAACAGCCCTGAAGCTTACGATGCCTTAGTTAAAAAATATACTAACTCATAATTAAAAGAACATGGCAACATTTACAACAGGCAATCACTTAAATAGATTCGTAAAACCTCAATTAATTTACGATTTACAAAACCATGAAGATACCTTTACTGGTTTCTTAGGCAAAGTAAATAAAAGTGCTGCTACAGCTGAAGGAGTATCTATTAACAAATTGATTAATGATATTCAAGTTAAAACAGGTTTAACTACATCAGGGGTTTTAACTCCTAGAAAATTGAATGGTCAAAAAGGAGTTATTCCTTGGATGCCGTTTACAACTGAAACGCTTTATTTTGATAAAGAAGAATTGCGAGCTTTAGCTTTTGATAAAAAATCAGAAGGAAGAAAGTTATTGAAAGAAGCTGTTTTAAATGCCTTATTACAGCATACTTTGCACGCTATTGCACCAACTTCTCATGTAGCTAATAAAAAGCCAGTTATTGCAACATCAGGTGCTGATGATGGTACTGGACGTAAAATGTTAGTTCCTGCTGATATTTTAAAACTACTTAGACAAACAGACATTAAAAATCCTGTTTGTGTCTTAAACAAAAATCATTTAATTGATTTACAAGCGCATGAAGAGAGCAAAAGTAGATTCCGTGAATTAATCATGGATGAAAGAAACCTAAAGCCAGTACCTTATGCTGGAGTTAAGTTTGCTGCTTCGGATATCGATATTCTTTATGATAACTCAGGTGCTAAAAAAGCTTTAGGTGCAACTCCTATAGCTACAGACAGTACTGCTAGTGTGTTTATTGATAAATCAAACACGATTTATTACTTGAATGATTTATTCTTTACCATGACTTCCATGGAGAATGACACACGTAATGAGATTCCAAGAACAGAAATCCGTATTTACGGTGAGTTCATTGGAGCAGTAATCGAAGACGATAGAAAGCAAGCTGCTTTAATCGATGGAAAAGTTTAATTAAAAAGAAAACGTAAAATGAAATATTTATTCAACCTAATCATAATGCTAGGAATTTCCCTAGCAGTTATGGGAGCAAGTACTCCAAATGAAAATCCTTTAAAACCTAAAGAAATGGCAAATATTGTAATATTAGATGCTGGACACGGGGGCATTCACCCTATCACAAAACAATATGTGACTAAAGGAAAGCGCTCTACTATTTTAAATAATGTCTATTATGAAGGTGTAGGCAATCGGGATGTGGTTAAAAGAGCTGCTGAATTGCTTAATAAGAAAGGTGTAGATACATTGTTTACGGTTGCACCTGATAATTATAAGGATGTCAGCTTATCACAGCGTGTTAAAATAGCAAATAAACATTACTTAAAACACAATAAAAAACCTTTTTTAATATCAGTTCATAGTAATGGGTACAAACATAGTTCTGCGCATGGAACAGAGGTTTTTACTTCTCCAGGCACCACAAAATCCGATAGCATTGCAACAATATGGATGGAGGAATTTAACAAGCTATTTCCTGACATACGCAAGCGAACCGATTTTGATGATGGAGATATTGACAAAGAGGCAAAGTTTACAATTATAACCAAAACAAAGTGTCCTGCTATATTGATAGAATCTATGTTTCACACCAATAAAAAAGAGTGTGAAATACTAGCAAGTGAAGCTGGTCGACAGAAGATAGCACAAGTTATTTGTAACACCGTTTTAAGGGTTTAGGTCATGGGAGTTGTAGAGGTCTTATCTACTGTTGCTACAGCTTTCTTTACTGCTTTGATTACATGGTTTTTCGCTAGAAAGAAAAATGCTGCTGAGGTTGATTCCTTAGAAATTGACAATGTAGATAAAGCCGCTGGAATTTGGAGAAAGTTAGCAGAGGATTTAAAAAAAGAAGTAGATACACTAAGAAAGAACCAGCAGAAAATAATAAATGACCAAACGCTTATTTTAAATGAAAATAGGCAGCTAAATCAAAAAGTAAATGAATTAACTGTTCAAAATACAAAACTAACTCAGGAGATTAAAACACTAGAAACGAAAGTTCAATCATTAACTAGAGAAAACAAAAAACTAATTGCTCAATTAACAGCTAAATGATTCGATTAATATACATAGCTATTACTTTATTGTCTTTTGCTTGTAAGTCACACAAAACAATTACAGAGCAAACTACATCAATGAGTGTAAAACAAGATAGTGTTGTATATATCGATAGAGTAAAGATTGATACAATTAAAATACCTTCTGAAGTTATTAAGGTTCAAGTACCTTATGAGGTTTTTAAAACAGATACAGTAATCATTTATCAAAAAGGTAGAGCGCAGACAAAAATAAAGTCCCATAATGGTTTGTTAAGCTTAGACATGCGTTGTGACAGTTTGGAAAAACTGGTTTTAAGTACTGAAAAGTTGGTTCTCAAGCAACGTAATGAAAATGACAGGTTAATTGAACGATCAAGGCATAAAGAAATTATTGTTAACCCTGTGAAGTGGTACTATAAAGCTTCACTTTTTATTGTAGTTGCTTTGTTAATAGTCTTGCTGCTATTCTTATTTATCAAACATATCAATCCTCTTTCAAGATTCACATAAACTAATATTGAGAACAATGAGTAAAAAATATTCACAATCAGAATTAAAAGAATTGGCACAGCCAGTTTTTAAAGAAAATCAAAATGTTGATTTTTTATTAGCAACAAGAGACGGTCAGTTCTTTTTACCAGGTAAAAAGTTTGCTGCACACAATCACGCTTCTGCTAATGGTGGATTAACAATTCATAAAATAGAAAATCCATTAAAATCAAAAGAGGAATCATCCGATCAAGAACAGAAAACATCCACTACCGAACCAAAAGTAAAAACATCAACTAAAGATGCTTCTACCAAGGTAAAAGCAGGTAGTAAAACTACACCCAAAAGAAAAACATCAACTAAAAGTGGTGCAGCTAAAGGAAAAACAGGAAGTAAAACTACTAAAAACAGCTAATTATGTCAGCATTTCAAGGTCCAAAAAACAAAAAAAAAAACGGAGGGTTATCAAGGCGTAACGCATCTACTGATGGAGTAATGGGTATCTTATTTGGTGGTATTGCCACCTCAAAGATTGCTTTAGGTCAAGTTAAAAAGTTAATTCAGCCAAGTGATGCGGAAGATTTAGATTTAAATGCCGCTTATGATGCAAATAATGGTGTATTAGTTTATCATCATATTAAAGAATTTTTCAGGCTCTCACCTAATGGAACTCTTTATATTATGTTAGTAACACAAGGAACATCACTTACTAATATGTGTGATGTTAATAATGATAATTTGAAAAAATTAATTTTAGACCCATTAGTTAATCGTGAAGCTAAATCTTTTGGTGTTGTACTAAACCCTGATACAACTACCTATACACCAACAATTACCAATGGAATAGATGCAGATGCAACCGCTGCTGTTGTTAAAGCACAAGAGTTAGTAGATGCTCTTAAAGAAGATGCAATCTATGTTGACTCTGTTTTAATTGAGGGTAGAGATGCTGGAGGTACAATATCAACGATGGAAGATATGCGTACAAAGTCGAGTGAAAATATATCTGTTATTATCGCATCTGACCCATCAATTAGAGCTTTAGATAATGCTTATGCTAAGTATGCAGCAGTAGGGGCTGGATTAGGGATGTTGAGCGTAAGAAAAGTTCATGAGAATTTAGGGTCAGTTAATATTATTGAAAAACCTGACACAAAGAAAGGGGACGAAAGCTATCCTTTAACTGACACAACAGCTGGCGTATGGCTAACGGCTTCTTTAAGTAATGGAACATTGATTTCAGCTATTAATAGAACAGAACAAAAAGTGTTAGAAGATAAGGGATATATTTTTGCTGGTTTTTATGAGGCTTACGCTGGAATATATTTTAATGATTCTCCTACAGCTGTAGAGTTAGCAGATGACTATGCTTATATTGAAATGAATCGTGTTTGGAATAAAGCTGCTCGTTATGTTAGACGTGCTTTAACTCCAAAGATGAAAAGTACAATAAATGTAGATTCCACAACTGGATTTATAGCCCCTAGCACAATAGCAGATTGGGAAAACGCAGCTTTAAAACATACAGGTCAAATGTTAAAAGATGATGAGATTAGCGGCTTATCTATATCTATTGATCCAAAGCAAAATGTGTTATCAGGTAATCCAATTATCATTAAGATAAGTATTACCCCTAAAGGAATTGCACGAGAAATTGTTAACGAATTAGGAATTACAAATCCATTTAATGCATAAACATTATGGCACAACCTAGAATTAAAAACAAATTTGGAACACTTATCGGGTGGAACAATATAACGTTAAACTTATTAGGTAGAGACGTTGACGGTATTACTGAAATAGAGTACGAAGATGAAATGGAAATGAACAACGAACATGGAGCAGGAAACTATCCAGTTGGTCAATCTATGGGGAATTACACAGCAAAAGCTTCTATCTCTTTATATGTTGAAGAAACTATTGCACTTCAAAAGTCTTTGCCTCCTGGTAAACGTTTACAAGAAATTGCACCTTTTGATATATCTGTAGTATATGAATATGACGGAGAAATCCTCAAAGATGTAATTCGTAATTGCCGTTTTAAATCAAACGGTAGAAGTACAAAACAAGGAGAAGGTAAAATGATGCATAAATATGAATTGTTGACCTCTCATGTTGATTACAATATATAATTGGCAATAGTGCCACATAACCATGAAAAAATAAAAGAAAATGGTAACCTATTTTAATCGAAAAGACTTAGTTAGCTTCGGAAACTATCTACTGTCTGAAGAAAGAAGAATCCGAAAAATAAAACATCGTGATGAATTAATTAAACAAGGGGCTAATCCCCCTTTAATTGAAGACACAATCAATGAAGTGTCACACGCTGATATTGAAAACTGGAAACACCAACAAAAAAACTAAAATTATGTCCAAAAAGACCCAAACAATCGGTGAAGTAACTAATGCTCAAATCACCCAATGGAAACAAGCACACGGAAACGTCTATCGTTTTGATGTTGAAACTGAAGATGCTGTTCATGTATGCTATTTAAAAGAACCTGAAATTGATAAACTTGGTGCTATAACATCTAAAGCAAAAACAGATGAAATGGCAGCAGGGTTATTATTCCTAAAAGCTTGCTGGCTTGGAGGTGATGAAAAATTCAAGTCAAATGTAAAGTTAATGGCTGGTGTAAGCTCTCAAATGCACGTATTAACTGAAAGCAAATCTGCTAAGGTAAAAAAGCTTTAAGCGAAGCTGTCATTGATGACAGAGACGGCTTCGATCTCATTCAAAAAGGAAATGCACTCATAAGGCATTTGTTTGGTATAAATCCAGAGGGCTTGGAAGAAGAGCGTTGGGCAGAACTCTTCCAACAAGCCTTTTGGATTAAACGATTTGACCTTAGGAATCAAGCAGAAATGCTACAAGCTTTGCTACTAGGCAAAGAAGAAAACTCTACCCGAAACGCTGAACAAACCAACGAAAATGGCTGATGTAAGTACAAAATGGATTCTTAACCTTGTTGATAAGGTAACTGGACCACTCAAAAAGATGGCTAGTCAAGTTGAAGGTACAGCCAAAAGATTTGATGGTTTAGCAGGCTCATTTGATAAAATAGCATTAAAGGCTATTGCTTTTCAGCAAGTTAACCAAACTTTTTCACAGTTAGGAGACAGTATCGACCAAGCTATTAATCCTGGTGTTAACTTACAAAGTAGTTTAAAAGATTTAGAAGCCATTACAGGTTCAACAAATGAGCAATTACAAGTAATGGAAACAAATGCCCGAAAGCTAGCCAAAACTTATGGTGGCGAAGCTTCCCAAGGTGTTGAAGTATATAAGTTGTTATTATCACAATTAGGTCCATCTTTAGCTGATACGCCTGATGTGTTAAATAAAATGACTGAAAATGTTTTTAGGCTTTCTAAAACAATGAATGGCGACACTACAGGTGCAGTTGAAGTATTGACAACAGCAATGAATCAATATAGTGTTAGTTTAGATAACCCAATAAAGGCACAAGAGCAATTATCGTTAATGATGAACGCTATGAGTGCTGGAGCAAAAGAAGGAAGTGCCGAACTTCCTGCTTTAAAAGCTGCCATTCAAAATGTCGGTGGAGATGCTAAAAGAGCAAACCTCCCTTTTGAAGTGCTTGTTGCTTCTATTGAACAACTAGATAAATCAGGTAAAAAAGGAGCTGAAGGAGGTGTTGCTCTTCGAAATGTATTGACAACTTTATCACAAGGAAGATTCTTGCCCAAAGATGTACAAAAGGAGTTAGCGCTTGCTGGTGTTGATATTAATAAGCTATCAGATAAGTCTATTGGATTTACTGAGCGTTTAAGAGAACTTCAAAAAGTTAGTAATGATAGTGCTTTAATTACCAAATTGTTTGGTAAGGAAAATCAGTTAGCAGCAGCTGCTTTAATAGGCAATACAGATTCAATTGATAAAATGACAGTAGCTGTTACTGGAACTAATACTACTGTTCAACAATCAGAAACAATTATGAGTTCGTTTTCTGAAAAAATGGGTCGCTTAAATGCTAAATTTAAGGATTTAGGTATTTCTCTATTCAATGCAACTGAGGGATTTTTACCATTTGTTCAAGGAGGAATTAAAGGTATTGGTGTCTTATCTCAATTAGCTGGAGCAATTGAAGGTGTAAAATTGATAATGGGTGGTTTTTGGAGTTCTATTATGTTAGTTGGTAGAGGTTTGAAATGGGCAGGTTTACAAGCTTTTAGCTTTGGTAAATGGGTTGCAATATCAGGATTTAAAGCATTAATGGCTTCAGGACGTTTTATATTAGCAGCTCTTCAAGGATTAGGTTCTTTTGTATTGAGTTTAGGAAGCGCAACTGTTGCGCAAATTGGATTAAATGTTGCAATGACAGCGAATCCAATCGGTTTAATTATTGTCGGAATTGGTGCTGCTATTGCAGCTGTTGTTGCATTAGTTAAATATTGGGACCAAATCACAGCCGTTATATGGAAATTCATTAAATGGATTGCTAAAAATAACCCTTTCGCTTGGTTAATAGATATAGTGGACAGAATATTCCCTGGATTCAAACAAGCTTTAAAAGATTTTTTCTCAGGTATTTGGGATTACTTGACTGGGTGGGCTTCAAAATTATGGGAAAAGATGAAAGCTGTTTGGAACTCCATTAAAAGTTTATTTGGATTTGGAGGTGATGAAGAGGCTACAATAACTGTTAAAGGTGATGGTGAAGTTACAACAGACCCTAAAGGCGAAGAGGTCCAAGAAACATTTCAACAAAAACTGGAAAGAGAAAATGCACTTGGTGCTTCAGCTGATGCTAATTTGTTCCCTGAATCATCAATTGGTAGTGGAGCAGTTAGTACAGTACAACAGCCTACAGCAGCAGTTGGTACCACAGCAGGGAATGCTAAGAGTATTACTATGAATTTAGAAATTACAAACCACTTTACACTATCTGATAACCTTGATCAAAAACTAGAAGAAATAAAAGAGAAGATGACACAACTATTTGTTGATTCAGGTAGAGATGCTTTAGTAACATTAGGATAATGGCAGAGTTAAGATACGATATATCACAAGCTTTTAATGCTGCTTTTGGCGCAGCTGGAAAATTGGCAGTTTATGATACTGGTACAACAGAGCAACCTGTAGAGAATATTCTATTCCCTAATGCTGAGGTTATTACTATTGATGAATCCAATGTTAAAAGCTATTTAGGTACTCCAATTATTTTTCCAATCACGTTTCTTGGTGGTACATACAATTATTATAGTGATGGACAAATCAAGCAAAAAGAACTTCAAGATTTACAACTTCCAGCAACTACAATGGTTGATTTTAGGCGATCAAAAATTAAAAGAAAAACAAGAGTAAACGGAGGTAATGGAAGTATTAAAGAAACATACGGTTTGGATGATTGGAAAATTAGAATAAGAGGTTTAATCTTACCTGAAGCATCAGGAGATTTTCCTGAAGAAACATTATTAAGACTACAGGAGTTTGAAAACTTAGCTGATTCTATTCGTGTATCAGGTAAATTGTTTCGCTTACTATCTATTTACAAAATTGACATTGACGAAATAACTCTACCCCAAGTAAAAGGGTATCCCAATAATAGACCGTTTATGCTCTCATGCGAAAGTACCGAACCTGTTGAATTAATACTAAAATAAAAATGAAATACTTAATTATAATGTTAGCAATGGTAGCCTATATAAAGTTTGAAGCAAACGACAGAAGACAAGCGTTTGAAATTAGGCGTATATCAAAATGTAAAATAGATACCTCTTGGAAAAACTTAACTGATAAAGCTGAAATAGAATTGCCACGAAATATCAAGTTACCTTTATTAAATGATGGCACCCCTACTGATATAAAGCAATGGATCAGAAGAGGTGATGTTGTTCAAATCAAACTTGGATATAATAACACATATCATGATGAGTTTACTGGTTTTGTTTCTGATGTTGAAGCGGATATTCCAATTAAAATTCAATGTGAAGACTATATGTGGAAACTAAAACAATTAGGTGCTAAATATGCAAGTAAACGAACAAAAATTTCTGATTTATTGAAAGCTATTATCCCTGATGAATTAGGAATTAACATTGATACTGCTGATGCTACTATTGGAGCTTTTAGAACTAAAAAAGGAGAAAATGTTGCTCAAGTACTTTCTCGATTAAAAAGCATGGGAATCTATAGTTATTTTAAAGGAAGTACGCTTGTATCAGGTAAAATATATACTGATGATGATTCTGTGGTTAATTATGATTTCTCACAAAACATAATTAGTAATCAATTAAAATACCTTGTTTCAGATGATGTTAAAATAAAAGTAACTGCAACTTCAACACTTAGTAATGGTAATAAGTTACAAGTATCTGTTGGTGATAAAGATGGTCAAGAACAGAGACTGAGTTATTTCAATATTTCTAACATAGAAGAATTAAAACAGAAAGCTGATGAGGATTTAAAACGGCTTAAAGTAGATGGGTATAAAGGAAGTTTTCAAACTTTCGGTTTTCCTTTTATTTCTCATGGATACACTGTCAACTTAGTTGACAAAGATTATCCCGAAAGAGCGGGTAAATATAAAATTCAACAGGTTGTTACCTCATTTTCAGATAGTGGATACAGAAGAGAAGTAAAAATTGATAGACAAGCATAAATAATGGCTTTTGAAGAAGAAATAAGGCAATCTGTTCGAGCAATTGTAAGTGATATGATACCTCTTACAATTCAATGGGCAAAAGTTGATAGTATTGATTTAAGCAATGGCACTATGACTGCAATTGGTTTAGAAGATGATTTGCCTTTTGAAGATGTTTTATTGAATATTAATACAACTGGAATTTTAACAATACCTACTATTGGTACTAAAGTTCTTATTGGAATGGTAGAAAATTCTGATATGAATGCATTATTGTTAATGGCTGAAGAAATTGATAGCTATTTAATTACCGTTAAAAATGGATTTAAACTCCATTTAAAAGATGATGGAACAGCAACAATAAATGGTGACGGCTTTGGTGGTTTAACTAAGACCCCTGAATTGGTTAAGCAACTTAATAAGAATAATGCTGTTTTGAGTGCTTTAATAGGTGTGATTAATAGTCCAGCTCCAATACCTGAACCTGGTAGTGGTTCACCATCAGCTTTACAAGCGGCATTTAAAACAGCAATATCAGGAAAAACATTAGGGAACTTCTCAAATGTTGAAAATAAAAAAATAAAACATGGCTAATCTTTACACAGATATATTGACGGATGATACAGGAGATATTGCAATCCGAAATGGTGATTTTGTTATTGGTGATTCTTTACATCAGGAGGTAGATACCATCGTTTCATTAAATCAAGGTGAATTAAAACAGTTTCCTTTGATTGGTCCAAATATAATTTCAATGTTAAAGTCTTCTAATATTGAAGAAGTTAAACGAAAGTTAAAACTACACTTGGAATTAGATAATAAGCAAGTAGGAAAAATGAAAGTTAACAATGGAGTAATAAATATTGATGCTACAAATATATAAGTATGAAAACGATAACAGTCATAAAAAATCAAAACTTATGGGATATAGCACTCCAAGAGTATGGTGATATTAGCGCCATATTCTATATTTTAAATGCCAACTCTTTGAATGTTGATAGTGAAATTGCTCCTGGGCAAAAGTTGAATATTCCTAATATCAAAGCTATTGATGAACAGGTCGTTAATTACTTTAATGAAATTGGATATAAAACAGCTACTGGAAGCTTTATTTTTACTCCTGTAGTAATTCCACCACCTCCACCAACTGGGGGAGACGGAGTTGCTAAAAATAGTGATAACAGTTATAGCGAAGTTGTTCCAACAGGAACAATACTAAATCTACCTGATTCTATCATTACAATAAATAATCACCTATTAATTAATTTACCAGCTACCAATGATCTAAACATAGAGGTTGTGGATGACAATGACACCCCTATTGGAGAATTGACTAATGGAAAAGTTTTAGTTTCTGAGAAATGGAAAAGAAATAATGAGTGGTTAGCATTAACAGATCCAGTTAATGAGGATAAGTTTGTTGGTTTGTTGGCTGTATTTCCTGACGGAAGAAATGAATTAACCATGCGTTTCAGCGTTACAGGAGGTTATACTGTTGATTGGGGAGATGGTAACATTGTTAATTATAACAGCAATACGAATGCTGTCCATACATACGATTATAACTTAATTAATAGTGCTACTTTAACAAGTGATGGCTATAAACAAGTTATAGTTACTGTAACGCCTACAATAACAACTAACAATTTCACTTCATTATTTAGTTATAATTACAATACTGGTGTTATTGCTAATTGGTTAGATATTGTTTTTATAGCTCCAAATGTTGCACACGTTTATGCTGGAGGTAATAATGGTAAGATGTTTTTATTGGAAAGGTTTAGAATATTAGGAACAACACCAAGTGCTAACTTAAATAGTCTATTTAACTATAATCCAAATATTCGAGTTGTTGAATTAGACTGGACTAAACCAACTGTTTTGAATAATATGTTTTCATATTCGGGCATAAATAAGTTAGGAGACTTGAATATCACTAACTCCAACACTTTACCTTATATAAATGCGGCACGAAATATTGAAAAAGTTGGTAACTTAACTTACACAGGACCAACTCTATATGTCTTTAGCGATTCCAGCATAAGAGAACTAGGTAATATAACAGCTGTTAATGCATCAAATGCAAACTCTTTTTCACAGAACAATTTTAGTCTATGTAAATTAGGGTTAGTCAATATTCCAGCTTGTACAACTGCTACTAGAATGTTTATGAATAATTATGCATTGGAATCTATTGAGGTAATATCAACAGCATTATCTAATGCTCAATATATGTTTTTAGGTTGTAGAGCTATAAAAAGTATTGTTTTTAGTGATTTAGGTAACCTCACTGTTACTTCTCAAATGTTTGATAATTGCTACTCATTGTCTGAATTAAGAGTTCCTAATATCTCAGTATCTTTTAGTGTTGCTAACTGCAACCTAGATAGAACAGCCTTAATACAAATTTTCAATGATTTAGCAACAGTATCAGCAACGATAACAATAACAGGAAATATTGGAGTATCAAATTTAACAGCTTCGGACTTATTAATAGCAACCAATAAAGGTTGGACAGTAACACAATAAAAAAATGGCTAGATTAATTACAGAAATATACGATTCAATCATCACAGAAAAACAACAAATGTCTGAACTTTCTAACCTTCAGCCACAGATTGACAATTCACAAACATTGTTAAATGATTTAACTACAACTAGTAAAGTCGCTAATTGGAGGCTGTTCATTTGGTTGTTTGCTGTGGCAGCATGGGTACATGAAAATATTTTTGATAGACATAAAGCAGAAATTGAAGAAAGGGTAAAAGCTGCAGTTACAGGCAATATACGATGGTATAGACAGGAATGCTTAAAGTTTCAATTTGGTGATACTTTAGCTTTTGTTGATCATAAATACCAATATCCAAGTATTAACACAACAAATCAAATTATACAACGAGCTGCGGTTTCAGAAGTTGGTTCACAATTGAGGATAAAAGTTGCCAAAATTGATGGTTCAGGAACTCCAGAGCCATTAACTGGCATCGAATTAGTTGCTTTTAATAACTACATCAATAAAATTAAATTTGCTGGTACTAATATTGCCGTTATTAGTTCAGACGCTGATGAAATTGAAATACACTATACTATCACTGTCAATCAACAGGTAATCTCAGGTTCAGGCGAATCTTTAATTGCTCCTGGTACTTATCCTGTTATTGATGTGATTAAAAATTACATTCAAAACCTACCTTTTGATGGTGTTTTAAATTTTACAAAGCTTACAGATGAAATTCAGAAGATAGAAGGTGTTATTGATCCTGTTTTTAATACAGCATTGGCTAGATACGGGGTTTTACCATTTCAAATCGTTCAAAACAACTATTATAGACCAAATGCAGGACATTTAAAAGCTTCTGTCACTAACCCTTTGTCAACAACAATAACATATAAATAATGCTAATAGATTTTAATAATTTAATTAATAAGTTGTTGCCTTTCTCAAAAAGAAAGGATAAAACAATAGCTTTTTTATACCTGATTTTACACCCAATAAAAGCTGTAAATATATTGTACAATCAATTTAAAGCAGATACTGATTATAAACTTATTTTTAATGGTCAAATTATCTATTTAGAACACTATCTAAATGATTTGTATGATAATACTCAAAGGAGAATTTACATACAAGATACTGCAAATTCTACCTATAACTACGTTTATAATAGCGCTGAATTATTACCACCTTTATTTGTTTATAATGCCAACGAAAATGTTCCTGTTTATTTAATAAACAATGATGAAGCTGTAGAGAAGATAGACTTTATTGTATTTATCCCCTCTTCTGTGACTTTCAATGAAAAAGTAGTTAGAGAACAAATCGATTTTTATAAAGCAGCTGGTAAGAAATACAAAATAGAAACTTTTTAATACAATAATAAGATGAATATATTAGAAACAAACGTAAATGGTGGATATCCAATCGAATTGGACGACTTTAGATTCTTAGATAATATCTATCGTAATGGAATACACCAAGTGATTCGCTCTCTTGCTGATAATGCTATTTTAACAGGAGTTGAAAGAGGGGTGGATATTAATAATAACGAAAAAATAAGCGAGGGTTGGGTTATATTAGATGGTGAAATAGGGTATCTACCTGAAACCATAGGCTTATCTGATAGTCAAGAATATGGAATTGTTTCTGACAACTTTGATGATCCTAATGTGATTAAAGTAACGCAGGCTGGTCAAACAATTAAACCTCACAAAATCAGACGTTTTAAGATTGAACCTTATCATCCTTCAATGGGAGATCACCGCAAGTTGTGGCAGTTAAAATCAGTTAAAAGTGTTTTGAAAGATGAGTTTGGATTATCAGGTAATACATTAACTAGAAGTTGGATAACTGAAACTCCTAGCTCTTTTGATTGGAATGGCACAACAAACAGGTATGAAGCTACCATAACTCATAATCAAACAGCTGGCGTTTTAGGAATACAAGGAGTATCTATCTTGTTACATGAGTTAACAAGTGGACGACTTATGTCATTACCTAGCTCATTTAGCTGGGAATTAACGGATACAAATATTATCATAATAGATAACTCTCCACAAGGTTCTAATGATGATTTTAGAGGGGCTATTCTTAATGGTGGCTTGAAAATTATTTTTGAATCTGTTTAAAAGCAATTTAAATACTAATAAATAAGTTATGAATAATAAAAAGATGGATAGTGTGACAACTTCCAAAATCAAAACTCCAATCAGCTATTATGGAGGAAAACAAATGATGATAAAAGATATTTTACCATTAATTCCTGAGCATGAAATTTATACTGAAGCCTTTTTTGGAGGAGGTGCTATTTTTTGGGCTAAACCCCCAAGTAAATGTGAAGTTATTAACGACGTTAATATGAATATCGTTAATTTTTATGAGGTTTTAAAACATAGTTATTTTGAACTTAGAAAAAAAATTGAAGCAACATTACATAGCAGAGAGACATACAAAAAGGCTTTGATAATTTATGAAAGTCCATGGCTTTTTGCTGAAGATGAAGTTTTAAGAGCTTGGGCTTTTTGGGTTGCAACAAATCAAGGTTTTTCAACTAAAATAGGAACATGGGGGTATGATAGAAATAAGAGAGCTCATACAATACAAAACAAAATAGATGCTTTCCAGGAATCATTAAGTGAAAGGCTTAGATATACTCAAATAGAACATAATAAAGCTCATAAAGTTATATTAAGCCGAGATAACGAAAAAGCTTTTCATTATGTTGATCCTCCATATATTGATACTGATCAAGGTCATTATGGTGGTTATACTGAAGATCATTTTAAGAGAGATTTAGATGCTCTTACTCAAGTCAAAGGTAAGTTTTTGTTGAGTACATATCCGTCAGATATATTAGATAAATATATTAAGGATAATGGATGGTATTCAAAAAAAATAGAAAAGACTTTATCTGCTTCTAATGGAGCAAAACTGACAAAACGAAGAAAGAAGATTGAGCATTTAACCTCCAATTATCCTATTTAGGTAAAGTAGCCCCTAAGCAGCTGTCACACTTATAATAGATACATCCACTATCAATTGCCTAAGCAATTGGCTTAGGGGCAATTCATTTTGTAGTGGATGTATGATGAAAGTGTGACACTACAAAGATAATCTTTTTGTCTATAATTTATGTGTATATTGGAATTTTAAAGTACTTTTCGTTTTCTAATTCAAATACTTTTCGTTTTTCCGTATATATTAATTCAATAAATTTTCTTTTGCGTGTTTTTTGCCTGTTTTATAGGTATAAAAAAAGGGCTATTTTCAATGAAAATGCCCTGTTCAAAACTTTTTAGAAATTACGCAAACTAATTCGATTCATTTCTAAAAATCTTAAAATACTTGATTTACTATATCTTATAATTTTACCAAACCGACTAAATTCAATTTTTAGTTCATCTCTTAATTGTTGTAACTTACCTTTGCTCTTTATTCCTAAAAGAGTTTTTGCTTCAGATTCACTTAACCACTCTTTGTCATTAAAATATTTTTCACTATTCTTAATGACTCTTATCGTTAACTCATCTATTAGCTTATAAAACGTTTCTTTTTCTATTACGATTACTTCCACATATAACACCTCCTTTTTAATTTATTTTTATCAATTGACTTCTCTTAATGAGTTTATCAATTCTTTACGTTTATAATAAATTCTTCCTCCTAGCTTATAGGCTTTTATTAGTTTATCGTAAGTCCAATTCTTAAGTGTACTTAGTGATATTGATAAAAACTCTGCTGCTTCTTTCCTTGTTAGTAATTCCTTATTTTCCATTTTCTTTTAGTTTTTCATCTATAAATTGTTCTACTGATTCTGTTATTGATGGATTTCTTGCTACCGTCAATCCTATTTTCATCGCATTATTAAAGACTTCCTCTCCAAATTCTTCTTTGGTGCTTTTTATTACCTTTAAAATCATTTTTGTTTCTTGATCGATATTGTTATTGGTTGATTTATTAAAAGAACTTGAAATCATTGGAAATAAATCTCTTATTATTTTACTGCTTGAACTTTCTAAACCATTGACTTTTGTCTTTAATTGCTGGATTTGTTTTTTCCGCTCTTTATTTTTTTTTATCAATCGTTTTAATTTTTCTTTTTTTCTATATTCTTTTATACTATCCTCTAACTCTTTTTCATATTGCTCTTTAGATAAAAAGTCTTGATTATGTATTAATAGATATTTATCATTTAACCTTGACTTGCCATAATAGATTAACACCACTATTTCTCTGGAGCTTCCTAGCATAAAATCTTGATGATTATAAAAACGATATACTTCATTTGTTCTTGGGACGACTGATAATCCATCTATTCTTATTTCATAATCTCTAGGTGTATTATGTTCTTTGAGTTTTTTCAGAGAATTATATATCATATCTAAATTATCAGAGTCATAGCTTAGCTTGGTAATCATAGTTGTTCATTTAAAAGTTTGTAAAATCTAGCGTATCTTCAGAACCTTCTAGAGAGTTTTCTGTAGTTGGCTCTTTAGGTAATTCTTGTTTTTGGTTTATTGGTGATTTATCTATCTTTTTGGTTGTGGATTTGGTGTTTGAAGAACCTGACTCTTTATTTCTTTTTTTCTTTTCAACTTCTAAATACATAGCCGTTAGCCAATTGTCTTTCAAGTCATTTAATCGTCCTTTTACTGTTAGAAGATTTTGATTTTCTTTTAAGTCTTTTGATTTTGCTATTCCATACGTCAAGGTTGATGCTCCCAACATTCTTAGCAAACCTGATTTATCACCTATATAGTGTCCTAACAATATGAGTAAGGGACCTATAAGCTTTGCTTTTTCACCACTTAATGCTCCCAATCCTGTACCTCCCGCTACACTGGCTATATCTATGGTGCTTTTTAAAAGAGTGTGTTCTACTTGTCCTTTAGTTTCTTTTCGGTTGTATTCTTCCAGTAATTGACTAATTTTACTTTTGGAGGTATTTTTTTTCTTACGTTTCATAGTAGCTTTGATTTTATACTATGAATTACGCAAAGGTTTTTATAGTGGGTAAGTATTGGGTAGCCCGAAAAGTTATAATTAACTAATTATTTTGAAGGTTTTCTTTACAAATATCTATTTGTTGGTCAATTAACGCTACAACATTGGTTAACTGAACAGATTGAAAGTATGGTTTTATTAACTCTAAATTTTTAAGTAAATAACGGTCATTTGTCACCACTTGTGGGGCTGTTCGTAATGCTTTATATATATTGGTATTTTTCAGCTTTTCAAATTCTTGAAATGGAACTCCCAAAATTAAATGATACAATGCTGCTTGTTTGGTTAAATCTACTGTTCCAATAGTTTTAAAGCCAAATGATTCTAATAAAAAATATAAGGCTAGAAGTTGTTGTTTTTGTGTAAACGTATAGCGATGCTCTTGTTTTTTTTCATCTTTTTTATTCACATTACTAGTACTAGTATTATATTTTGCATGAAGTTGTTTTCCAGCAATGCTTATTGCCAATGCTCCCAAAATATTTTCATCAGATGAATCTAAAGCTTTTGTTTCTTGAATTATTATATCGTCAACATCTATGTTGCTATCCAAAATTAAATCATAGTAATAATCAGATAACTGGATGGTATCATTTCCATTTTTAAACGCTATTAATTTCAACAATTCTCTTTGGGCTATATCTCTAATTTGTTGAAAATGTTGAAGTGTTTTTTCAAATGATGTTTGATTATCTAAGGCACTATAATGATAATACACAAACTTCAACTCTTTTAGCAGTAATGTATAATAAGGAGTTAACTCATTTTCTATAAAGAGAATACGTTGATAGTATTTTTTAGCATATGCTTTATTAGAGGCTTTTTTGACTTCTGCTTCATATCCTTTTTTCAATACTTCTTTATTGTATTGAATAAGCTCTTTAAATTCTTTTGTGTTTTTTACCATACCCATATAAAATATGAACGCATATGATACAGCATTGGTTACAATTTGATTAAAATGACTTTCTTTACCTCTATTTACCCACTTTTACACCGTTTTAATCTGTATTAATCTGTTATGATGTGTTTTAAGATGTTACCTTAACGATAAGGTCGAATAAAAAAACTCTAAAAACATAGAAAAAGATCAAAAAGAACTTATTTCACATAAAATAACTTTTTACTTACTTAGATATAATTATTTTTGCTGAGTGATTATATATAAAATAAGTACAACTATATTGAGTTGACTCAAAATTTTTTAAAGTTAATAATAAATTCTATATCACTGTAACCTATACAAAACCAAATAATTACCATTAGTAATAGATTAATAATTAAAACAAACCATATAAATGAATAAGAAGTTAAAATTTACACTAACAACAATATGGATTTTACTTTCAAGAAGTTATGATGCATACTGTACCTATTTGTTAACACCAGACCTTAATGAAGAGGCTAACCCATTAGTTTCAGTAATTGGAGTATCATCATGGACAACTTTATTAGTAATATTAAGCCTGTTAACACTTTATGTTCTTTATGTTTATTATATTAGTATGTTCACCCCATTAAATCTAGCACCAAAGGAAAAAGGTTATAGTTTCAGTAATTTTATTGCTTATACCTACTTAGGTAAAAAAAGTCATTGGACTTCAGTATTCTATAATATACCTATAAGTATAACAAGACTTAACAATTATTTTGGACAAATGTTATCTAAATTTCTTATTTATGCAGGGATTATCTCAACAATAATGTGGTTGCTAATAAACTACACAGAGTTTTATAAGACAATTCACAATGTGACAGTTATTTATACAATATTGATAGGAGGATGTTTGATTATAGCCTATAAATGGAATAAGTCTCTTTACAAAGAATATTTAAGTAATTAAAAGTATGAGCCTTAAATATCTTTGAATTCATTTAACAATTAGTTTAATCCTCAAATTAACCTAGGAATCAATAGGATACATCTAATAAATAATTATATTTGAATGTAATTTATTAATAATTAGTTTTTTTTACATAAAAATTTTCATTATGAAAACATCTAAAATTAGAAAGGTATTTGTAACATGTATAGCATTATCTAATTATTATTTTATAACAAGTCAAAATTTTAAAGAGCACATTATTGACCAAGGAGACGACAACTTCTCTTCACAAATTATACAAGGCGATATTGACGGTGATGGTGATATTGATTTAATTACAATGAGAAGTGATATCAACGTTTCTCATACTCCTTATAATATAAGATTATACGAAAATGTAGGTAGTGATTCATACAAAAGACATGTACTGCTAGACAGGCCTGCAACACAAGCTACATTAGCAGATTTAGATGGCGATGGTGACTTAGAAATTGTTGCAGCACTAAGACCAGAAGACAAAATTGTTTATTACGATAATTTAGGAGGTCTTTCTTTCTCCTCAGCTAAAACGATTGATCCATTTTGCCTAGAAGCCTATCATGTTATTGCTGGAGATTTCGATGGAGATAATGATATGGATATTGTTTGTTCATCAATAGATGGTTTAAATGAAGTTACCGTACATTTTAATGATGGAAATGGAAACTTTTCAGGGGAAAGGCTCTTGGATTATCCTATTAAAACTCCAATAGAATTTATTGTTGGAGATGTAAACAACGATGGAATAGATGACTTTTCTTATAGAAAAGCTAATGACAATGATATTTTGCTTTACGAAGGAACAAATACTGGAAACTTTAATTTACATGCTTATAATGGCAGTTCTTCTGTACCTATAACTACTTTTTGCTATACAGACCAAGAACAAGACGGAATACTAGAATTAGCTTTTTTAGACGATAATGGTATTTACATAATACGTCAATTATTAGCGTCAACTACAATGGTACAAATTACGAATGCTAATAATTATGACCATATAGCATCTGGAGACATTGACAATGATGGAGACGATGACTTAGTATTAAACAGTATAGGTGGAACTACAGGATATTATGTAAATGATTTAAGTAATGGGTATCTGGAATTTTCAGGCATTAATTCAGCTATTGAAGCGGGTACAGACATCATAGCTGGCGATTATAATCAAGATGGGCTAGACGAAATAGCTTTTGTTGGCGGGAGCTTTACATTTACAGGAATATCTAAATTCGAAGTCAACTCTGGAACGTTGAACTTTGATACAACTTTTGCTATTGGGGTTCCAGACGGAGCTCCAGTTTCGGGAGACTCAAAGCTATTAGCAGATATTGACTCTGATGGAGATTTAGACGTTATAACTTACCAAGGATGGTATGAAAATGATGGCACTGGAAATTATAGCACATATCAACCTATTGCATTTCCTGACACGTTATTTAATGGATTAACAACAACGCATGATAAAATCATAAAAGTAGTTGACATTGACACAAATGGAATTAATGATATAGTTGTCAAACTTGCAGGAAGCGATCAAACTGTTTGGCTAAACTACAACAATAACTTAGCTTCTGTTCCAAATTTAGAAAACAGGATGCCAACAAATAACATAGTCGGAGCCTCTTTTATTGATTTTGATTTAGACGGAGATTTAGATTTATTGGGAGACGATGGTAGCTACCTAAAATGGAGTGAAAATGGTTATAATAACTTCGGATCTACTACTATAGGTAAATTTAATCCAGTGAGTGCGTTTGTGAGAGATCAAAACAATAGCTTAATCCAAGGCTTTTTCCATTTGGATATGCTAGCAGACATAGACAATGATGGAGATTTAGATGCTTTTTCTAAAAGTGGAAATGCAATTTCATATTTTGAGAATATTGGAGGAACGAAAATGACTCAAAATCAATTTTTGATCAATTCTAATTCTGCTAATTCGTTATCCTTACTCGGAACTGGCGACTTTAATAATGATGGGTTCGTTGATCTATTAGAATCATTATCAGGAACCCTAGCTTATTATGCTAACGACGGTTCTTCAGGATTTACAGGGCCTTACTTTATAGACAATATAGCAAAGTCATACTCAAACAGACCCTATGCTAAATGGGGAGACATAGATGGCGATAATGACATTGATATTATCTTGACTTTTTATGAAGGAAATCAATACAATACTATTACAGGATGGTACGAAAACGATGGAACAGGTTCATTTGCTCCGCTTCAAAAAATATATGCACCTGAAATTACTTCGTTTTCTGACATTGACGATATAGACGGTGACGGAGACTTAGACGTTCTTGCCTACTCTAGGTTATCTGGTAAAACTAGCTGGTTAGAGAATCTAGGAAACAGTTGTGTATCTTGCTCTTTAAATATTGATGAAGAAATATGTAGAGGAGGTTTTACAGTTTTAGGAAGCGAAATTATATTTGAAGAAGGAACCTATATTGATACACTTGTTTCTCAACTAGGTTGTGATAGTATTGTCCAACTTAATGTTAGCTTTTCTCCAAACTTTTGTTCAACAAGTCAATGTTCAGAGCTTATTATTTCTGAATATATAGAAGGGACAGGAAACAATCAAGCTATAGAATTATACAACCCAACCAATGATTCCATTATGCTTTCTGATTATGCCATTGGAGTTTTTAATGGTAGTTTTTCTGTTGTTGATTCTATTATCAACTTAGGTGGGTATATTTATTCAGACTCTACTTTCGTTATTGTCAACTCTAATTCAAATAATTCTGGAATGCTTGGAGCTGCTTCTTTAATTAGTTCAAAATTAAACTTTACAGGAAACGATGCTATAGTTTTATATAAAAATGGTTCAATTATTGACAGAGTTGGAGGAGAGATATTAAACAATAATATAATTACAGAGGGAATGTTATCTACTCAAAATCAAACTTTGGTAAGACTTCCATCTGTTACAGAAGGGCTTATACCTCCATTAACTGATTCTTTAACACATCAGTTTAGTGCATTGCCTACTGATGATATCACCAATCTTCACATTCATGTCTCTGAATGTCAACAATTACTTTGCAATAACCATATAATTATAGACTCTACAATATGTACTGGAGACACTCTATATACAGGACAAAATGAATTCTTTGAAACAGGTGTTTATTTTGATTCATTAATGAATAACAACAGTTGTGACAGCATCGTAGAAATAAGATTACACGTAAACAGTAACTATCATTTTATTTATGATACCATCTGCAATGGCGATACTCTATTTTACAACCAAGATACACTAACACAGAATGGAACTTATAATTATTCTTTTCCTGTATCATCTGAATGTGACAGTCTTGTTGTTTTTAATTTAACAGTTTTAACCCCTAATGCTTCTATCAATGGATTAGGAACAACTTATTTAAACACTTCATCCAACCAACCTATTATAGGGATTCCTTCTGGAGGTAGTTTTTCAGGCCCTGGAATTATTGGCTCAAACTTTTCAGCTTCTATAGCTGGTGTAGGTTCTCATACAATTAGCTACTCAATTAATGTTAACGGATGTATAGCTAGCGATTCTCAAACAGTCACTGTAACTCCAGCTCCTAATTATAACTATGATTTAATTATTTCGACGGTATATGACGGACCTTTAACTAGTGGAACACCAAAAGGGATAGAACTATTTGTAGGACAAGACATACCGGATCTAAGTATTTACGGAGTAGGATCTGCCAATAATGGAGGAGGATCTGACGGCGAAGAGTTTACCTTTCCTAATGTATCTGTTACAGCAGGCGATTATATCTATATTGCAACTGAATCTACAAATTTCTCAAACTTCTTTGGATTCGCTCCAGATTATACGCACGGTTCTATGTCTATCAATGGTGATGATGCAGTAGAGTTATTTCAGAACGGAGTTGTAATAGATGTTTTTGGTGATATAAATACAGACGGTACAAATCAAGTTTGGGAATATACTGACGGTTGGGCTTCTAGAAATAATTGCTCTCAACCCAACAATGGAAATTTCAATAATTCAAATTGGACTTACAGCGGAATAAACACCTTAGATGGTGAAACCATGAATTCAAGCGCAACAACTCCTGTACCTATTGGGACATTTACTTGTGGAACGACTTGTATAGGTACAACAGGTTTGGATATACAATCAGCATGTGGTTCTTATACTTGGATAGATGGAAACACTTACACAACATCGAACAGTACAGCAACACATACATTAACAAATGCCGCAGGATGTGATTCAATTATTACATTAAACTTAACTATCAACAATACTACAACAGCTACAGATATACAATCAGCATGTGGTAGCTTTACTTGGATAGATGGAAATACTTACACAACATCGAACAATACAGCAACACATACATTAACAAATGCCGCAGGATGTGATTCAATTATTACATTAAACTTAACTATCAATAATACTACAACAGCTACAGATATACAATCAGCATGTGGTAGCTTTACATGGATAGATGGAAATACTTTCACAACATCGAACAATACAGCAACACATACATTAACAAATGCCGCAGGATGTGATTCAATTATTACATTAAACTTGACTATTAACAACACTACAGCTACAGATATACAATCAGCATGTGGTAGCTTTACTTGGATAGATGGAAATACTTACACAACATCGAACAATACAGCAACA
>JAOASC010000018.1 GCA_025210295.1 Flavobacteriales bacterium
GCTGTAATGATTTAATGCTGTAATGGGTTGAATCTTCATCTTTGTTCTTTGTTCCATCATCTCATTAGCTTATTATCTCATCATCTAATTTCTTTGTTCTTTTCTCTCTATTCTATTTTCAACTAAATATTTCGACTGAGATTTATCTTTATTACTTATAAGTTCTAAACCTTTAAAGTTTTTAAAATCGAATAACTTGTAATATGAATTAGTATCTACTTCCGTTTTTAATACTTCCTGTTGTTGCTCTTGATCACAACTTTGGAAAACGGTTAAAACCAATTTGCTAAGTATAATCTTGTATATCAATATAATTCGCATAAACTGTTAGACTTACTCATTTTTTGTTAAAACGCCTCGTAGCATTCATTAAAAAGCTCACTACTAATACATATTAAGCCTTCAAATATTTCTATATCGCTACTATAAATTAATTTCTCCCTCGAAAAAACAAATATATTACCTTCTATTTTTAATGGTAAGTTTTCAGGAAGTTCGAAATCATATAAATGATAATTTTCAATATTATCTTCATCCACAACAATAAGTGCAGATTTACCTTTTATTCCATTTGCTAAAATTATTTTTTTTTGCATAGAAATGAAATGCTTAATACTATTTGAATCGGTAATTTCCCCCAAATATACCAGTGTTTCAGTTCCTAATGAACCTTTGATAGTAATGGAGCTATCTTTTGTGAGTGAACCTATAGAGTTAATAAAATTAATCCTTGTGTATGTTTCATTGTTTGAGTTTATTTTTCCCTTTTCAACAGATTCATCTTGTAGAATACATCCTAGAAAAAGGATTGAAAAACTGATTAATATTGTTTTCATAAATCATTGTTTTTTATCTTTCATCATCTCATCTAGCTTTTCTCTACCATGCCATAATTGATCAGAATCTTTGAATATCGTTGTATCATTATTGCTAATAATAAGATATTTATCATATTTAGAACTCAATAAATTCTTTTTGTTTAGTTGTTTCAACTCTTGATAAAACTGATTTAAAAATTCTTTTTGATTGGTAGATAAAACATTGTCTATCTTATCATCATTAATCCTATAACAAATATTATTACCTTTTACCCAAAAGGAGTATTGATTCCCATTAGAACCGTTACTAATCATTGAGGTTTTAATATGTAAAGTATCAATAATTAAACTAGAAAATTCAAAGTTATCATCTAACTGTTGAAGATTTGTCCTGTCAATGTTCAAGTGATGAGTAGAGTTTTTTATTTCAATAGAGTCTGTTATTAATTCGTTAAATATATTAGAATATTTTGCTTGATATTTACCAAAAGGAATTGAGTCAAATTTATAATACTTATTGTGTTCGTCAATATGATATCCCTTTCCTAATCCCGTATATAAAATACTTATTGGCCTGCTCTCTTTCTCTAAAATAATTGAATCTTCAAAATCAAATAAATACTTCGTGTTAACTTTAATAGTTGAATATTGACTTTTATTTTTTGTGTTTTCGGATGCACAAGAAAAGATGAAAAGTGAAAAAACAATTAGACTGATATTTATATTATTCATTATTTTGCTTTTTTATTCAACACCTATTTTATTTTTTCTTATGAATCTAGTGCACTTATAATATCAGCTTCTAAACTTTTTCTATTTTGGGTTTTAAGCTCTAAAATTATCTTTTCTGCGGTACTATGACCATTAGTGAATTTCATATCAGCGTGTTTTACTTCCTACCAGTTCTAATAAATGTCTATTTTGATTCTTCTTTCTATTTTCATAATAGAGTAAAAATGAAAATTCAGCCAATAAGGGAGGTCATAGAATATATTCTTAGTTTTAATTGGCTCACCATAGTCTAATTTTGGATTATTTGAGTATTTACTAATCAAATTATTAATACTTGAATCAGAATAGTTAAAAGTTTGTCTTGTGGAATCTATTAAATAGATTTTTTCTTGTTCAAAACCACCTACATATTGAATTAATTGAGTTCTTGAACTTTTTCCGTAAGCTCTTGTAAAAATTATTGGATTCAGTAGAGAGTCTAAAATCACGATATTATCTCCATAAATACTAGCAACCTCATTAGTAAATAAAAGGTGACGATCTTTTAAATATAATCTGCTGTTAATCTTATTTTCACCAATATCACTATACTTGAATTGTGGATCAATAATTTTGATTTTATACCCTGAATCCCATAGCTTTTCCTGTGGTGTGTAGCGTGTAAATTCAATAATTGTACTGTCCCCTGTAATATATTTTACTTTATTTTTTTCAACTAAATATTTCGACTGAGATTTATCTTTATTATTTATAATTTCTACCCCTTTAAAGTTTTTAAAATCAAATAACTTGTAATATGAATTAGTATCTACTTCTATTTTTAATACTTCCTGTTGCTCCTCTTGACCACAACTTTGAAAAACGGTCAAAACGAATGCGCTAAATATAATTTTGTATATCATCATAATTAAAGAAATCTAGGGTTTTTACTTTTTCCTGTTGTACTTTGGGTTGATGTTTTTTGAAAACCTCCTTTATTTATTTTTAGATCAAACCCCATATCTTTCATGCCCGTTCCATTAAACTCGACCCAGTTAAAAGGAGTAGATTTATTTGGTATATCTGGTGTTAACGTTTGCTTTTGTTTATCCAAATGTTGTGACACACTAATATCATTAGTACTAGACAAAACACTTACAGTAGGAGCTATTTGGAAGAACTGATGAAAATTAGCTAATTTTTCCAAATCAAGTGTAAATTGCTCAGTACTTCTATCTTGTTTAGCAGCAAAACCACAAAATGCTAAGCATAATACTCCGTCTGCTTGAACATAGCTAAATAGTTTTGTATATGAATTAATTGTAGCTAGTTCCTTTGCTCCTACATTGTAATTAAGAGTTCTAATACTTTTAGCCTTAACATTACCTATTTTAAAAGTAGCAGGATCCTCAGTTTCTGCTTCATCTTGAATATATATTCCTCTAGTCATTAAATCACCTTCCTCATCATAAGAGGAATGCTGTCTAATCATCAGGTTTTGCGGTAATTTTGAAGAATAATTTTTATAAAGCCAGTTGTCTGCATCTTCAACTTTATCAGTAATAATATAATCCCACCCCTCTATATCTAAGTAGTTTGCCCATTTATTACTTACATTTCTTTCTACTTGGTCTTGGTCAATAATATAAACTAGCACTCTTGTATTATTACCAACTTTTTGATGATAAATGCTATCTCCATTTCCATCTACATAAAATATTGGATTATTACCCATTGAGTTATAAGGCGACATACTTGGATATTTTGCAGCAAGCGGATCACGACTAAACCAACGACTAACTAGATAAGGTGTAGCAGTTGCTTCCGAACGTAATTGTTCTTCAGAAACAAAATATTCTATTTCTCCAGTTACTGAATTATACATCACTGAACCAACACGTCTTAATGTGTCATTAGGAAAAAACTCTTGATACTTACCGTTTGACAGCGTTAAAACTTTAACTTTTATACCTATATCTTCAAATGGGTTTTGAGCCAATGACCATAATGGTAATAGCCCCAAAATTAAGATTAATAATTTGTTTTTCATAGCCTTAATTGTTTTTAACTGTACTGATTTTTTTGTTTGAGTATTTATCTAAATTGTTTGCCAACTCTTCTAACCACTTTAAGTAAACAGTCTGAGGAACATTTCGATACCCTTTTTCGATAAGTGTTCCGTATGTTGTTTCCATTTCTTGATATAGTTTCACGGCTTCACTGTTTGTAAATAATTCACTTGGATAGATAGCATTAAATAACTTCATCATCTCTTCAAATTGCCGTTTAAGGGTTTCAGCTTTGAGTAATAGACCATTCGCATAGTTAGGGTAATATTCTAATGCTAAGTCACAGCATTGCAATACAAAATCGAGATTTGCTTCTTCTTTTCTTTTGTGTCCCTCTGCCAAATCAATGAGGTTAATAGCTATGCTTTCTTTATCTCCCAATGTATCCATGTATAAATTGTTCATTATAGCTTCCATTGATACATATCCTGATGTCATAATCCAAGCATCTACAGGAAAGCATTTCGAGGTTAATTCTGTATTGTAAAAACCTACATCAGGTTTTTTAGAACGTTGTTTAATGTAGATATGATTAGGAGCAAATGACAAGTAAGCTTTTGTTCCAAGTTCTTCTGCCAATATTTTATATAAATAGGGCATTGAATGACAATTCCCAGTATGCTCATTAATTAACTTTATCACAAATTGATTTGACCAATCTTTTTCGCCAAAAAAGTCCTCAAAATCATACGTAAAAGGATAATGCAATGGAATACCTTTAGTAATAAAGATTGTATCTGTCATTAAAGTAAAAATGGCTCTATTCATGGCAAAAGACAAACTGTCTTCGTAAGGATAGTTTTCAAGTTTATTTGCTTCACTCCATACTGTTGCTAATTGGGCTATTTGCGTAATAACATTATTATATTCTTTTTCAATAATTGTATTATCTAAATAAGCATTTTCAACAAGAAAAACTGCCTTTTTGAAACTGTATTCTTGTTTATCTTCCAACATAGATTTTAATTGCTCAAATGCACTAGTGTATGCTTTTGATTGAGCAAAAGAAGTTGTCGAAAGACTTATTAATATGACTATTACGACTTGCCTCATTTAATCAATCTTTTTAAGATTTACTTTAATGGTTTGACCAGCATTAATAAACTGCTCACTATTTAGTGATTCAATCCAAGCTTCATAAGCTCCTGTACTAATTTCTGTATAGCCCATATCGTCAATAATTTGATACCATCCCATTAACCTATCAAATTGTTTAGATAGTTGTGGGCTTTGTTCTACTTGCTTCATTGTTGGGTATCCATGTTGCCAAAGGGTTAAATCAAGTTTGGCTGTTTCAACATTTGCTTTTTCCATTGCGCCATGAATACCAGGATAATGTTTCAAAGAAGTGTTGACACATTTTTCTAAAAATGAATCATAACCAATCTCTTGTCTATACATTCTAGCAAGAGTTAACAGTAAATGTGCAATGGTTTGCTTTTTATTAAGCGGATACATATACGCTTTGGTTTTAATGGATTCTACTTTAACGAACCCTGAACCAACGATATAGTTCTTTGAACCAATAAAGCCATTTGTAGTTTCAAAATTGTATAGATGTCCTTTATGTTCAAATTGAATGTATGAATGTTCAGGAGCAAATGATAAATATGCATCAACTCCCATTTCCTCAGCTAGAATTAAATACATTAATGGTAATGAACGACATTGTCCCATTCCTGTCTCTAAGAGTTTAGTAACAAATATTTGACGATAGTCATTCCGACCTAATGGGTCATTAAAATCATATTTGAGTGCATTAAGTGCTGTATCAGAATATAATCTTTGTATTGCAAAATGTTTTTTAAGATTATCATTGAGGTTTACATTATACTCTTTGGCTCTTTCTCTAGCAAATTCTTTTAGGTTATCTATTCTATTGTTATAATTCGTACGAGACATCTTGCCTTTATTTATAACATCTTCAATAAGATAAACTGCTTCTTTAATGCTTAATGCATCTTCATCATTTAACATGCTATTTATCTTATTAAATGCTGATTCAAAATACTCAATATTGTTTTTGTATCGCTCACTGTTGTGATCTGCAAAAAGAAAATCCCCATTATAGTGGGCTGTAGTAGTAGATTGCCTGTCTGTTTTATGACCGTCTTTTAAGGCATCATAGACAGCTTTTCTTGTTTGAGCTTGAATAGTGTTTTGTTTTTGTTGCAATTGATATCTATAGTTTCTCTTAGCTTGTAGTTCTGCTTGAATATCGGTTTCGGTTGGAGGCGGTTTATACCCCATTCTTTGCATGGTTTGACGATTGTTGTTGGCTATAACGTCTTTTGCTGTCATTCCCAGCATTGGCTGATGAATATTGGCATTCTGAAAACTGGAGTTAATGTTACTCTTTGTAACCTGATAGCTTTGAAATGAACGAACAATATTTGGAGAGTTAAATACTGGTTTTTCAACATCATTAATTTGTCCCAAATAGGTTAAATTATTTAGCAGTAAAATAGCTGTTAGGAGTGTGTTTGCTTTCATGAGAGGAGGGGGGACGCTCTTCAGGACTTAAATTAATTGGATGGTTGATTAATGCAGTTTCTAAATCTCTTTATTAATTGCTCTACGTTGCTTTTTTGAGGGGTTAATCTTCGATAAAGCTAATGAATCTTGGCGGAGTTATAAAAAGTCTTTTGTTCTAAGTTTTTATAACTAAAAAGTGCTTATTGAACTGCTGAAACGTAGTGTTAATGGGGGATATGTGGAATGATGAAATGATGAAATGCTATAATGGGGTGAACTTTATTCTTTGTTCCATCATCTCATTAGCTTATTATCTCATCATCTAATTTCTTTGTTCTTTTCTCTCTATTCTATTTTCTAGTTAAATAGGTCGTCCAGTTCTCGATACATCTCCTTTGTCGACACTCGAACTGACTGGATTAGTGCTGTAATGATTTAATGATGAAATGCTATAATGGGGTGAACTTTATTCTTTGTTCCATTATCTCATTAGCTTATTATCTAATTGTCTCTGTTCTTTATTCTCTATTCTATTTTCTAGTTAAATAGGTCGTCCAGTTCTCGATACATCTCCTTTGTCGATACTCGAACTGACTGGATTAGTGCTGCAATGATTTAATGATGAAATGCTATAATGGATTGAACTTTATTCTTTGTTCCATCATCTAATTAGCTTATTATCTTATCATCTAATTTCTTTGTTCTTTTCTCTCTATTCTTTATTCCATCATCTCATTCTCACATTAGCTAATTATCTAATTAAAAAAACAGGTTCGTTCCAAGGGCCCAGAATCCTTCTACAAAACCAAATTGTTGACTGGCTTTATCTCCATTTCTAGTAGTTGAAATATGTGGTAAATTAATATATCCTGCTTTTCCTGTTGCTTGAAGAAAAAAGTGTTTTTTAAATTGTAATCTAAACTCTGTTTTTAATGAAGTTCCATAACCGGCAAAATTAAAAATGTTAGGTCCTTTTTCACTAAAGATTTTGACGTCTGTTCTTGGTACAATAAAACCTATTCCTACTCCTGTTCTTAATTCTAATAATAAAAGTCCCTGCTTGAAGTTAAAAACCTCATTTACATTATCAATTTCAAAAGTAAAATAGTTTAAACCATCAGTATGCTCAAACTCTAAGAAATCTTTATTCAATGTGATAGAGTCTCCTTTAGAATAATAGCCCCTATATGATCCTGCACTTTCTGACTTGATACTACCCGTGATTGCAACTCTTTGATAAGGGTTCATGACGTATTTCATGTGGTCATAACCAAAGGATAGAGCCCATTTTTCTTTCCATTGATAACCTATACGTGTGTTGAATTGAGGAATACTTAATTTACTGATGTTAAAATAGGTGTTTGCATCAAAAGGACTTGGACGATCTTTGGCGGTGATATCGTAGATGGTAAAGTTGTATCCATCTCCATCTAACTGCAATGTACTAGGAGTATAGGCACTCCAATTGTAACCATAATAAAAAAAGAATTTACGCTTTTGAGGAGTAGTATCTTGTCCCCAGCTTGTTATGGAAACAAGGATAAGCAATACAAAAAGGAAGTTTTTCATTGTGATAAGTATGAGTTATAATGGTTGATAAGTTGATCTTTTATCGAATCGTTGGAGTAATGCATTACACTTTTTCTAATTCTCTCAGGAGAATATTTTGTAATGTTTTGTTGAATAGCGCTAATGGCTTCCGAAAGTTCCTGAGAATTGTTAATAGAAATTAATAGTCCGTTCGCTTTGGTAATAAATTGTTCAGGTCCTCCACATTTTGTTGCAATAACAGGAATACCAGCACTAAGCGCTTCGAGTGTAACCATAGAGTAGGTTTCTGTATAACTATTGACAAGTAATGTGTCGTATAAAGCATAAATTTGTATGACTTCTTGTTGTGCTAGTCGACCTTTAAATTCAACATGATTTTCTAAGCTCATTTCAGTAACCAATTGTTGTAGCTTATTTCGATCAATTCCATCTCCAATAATGGTTAATGTTATATCAGGAGTATCGGTTAAAGCTATTTTGAGTGCTTTTAGAATCCCAGAAACATTTTTAATTTTATCGACTAAATCCCCAATAAATAAGAGTCTCAATTGATTATGTTGATTGAGTTCTGTTTTTTGAATAGTTTTCTGAATAGGGTTCCTGATCACCTTAATTGGTCGGGTTACACCTAGTGATTGTAATTTTTTTTGAAGTGATTGGCTAACCGTAAAGATTTGTTGGCATTTATTAATCCGTTTTAGCGTCAACCGCTGCTTCCATTTGGGGGATGCTTCAAAGTTCCCATTTAAAAAGCCAGACCAATGTTCCGTTAAGATACAAGGTGTGGTATCAAAATACTTTTGAGCAATCCATAAGTTTTTATTGGCAACATGGCAATGTACTAATTCTACTTTTGCGTTCAGTTCAATAAGCTTCGAAAGTCCAGCAGTAACACTATTTAAAAAGTTTCTCAATCTTGAGAAAATACTTTTGCCAGAAGGATAAGTTACGTGAATTAGCTGTATATTGTTCTTTTCTGATACCGTTGTTTGTATCGTCTTACTTAGCGGTCTTCCTTGAATGTATAGTACTACATGGTTGAACTCATCGTTAACCAATTCGATCTGATTTTGAATAAAAATTCCCAATTGAACATCATCTGGATTTGGATACCATGAAGGAATATGTAAAATTGTTTTTTTATTCATTAATTGTTGATTAAAACGCTATTTTTGTGGGGATACAATTGAAGTTTTCTAAAGTTAAAAATTAGTCAACCTCATTAATATAAAATGCAAAGATAATAATGAATTTCAATAAACTAACAGATTCTTTGATTCAACAATTGAAATCGATTGTAGGAGAACAATACGCTATTACAAATAGTGAAGCAAGAAAAACGTATGGGAGTGATGAAACAGAGGATTTTAATTTTCCTCCAGAAGTTGTTGTAAAGCCTAAAACTAAAGAAGAAGTTAGCTTAATCATGAAATTGGCTCATCAGTATGAAATACCTGTAACACCTTTGGGAGCGAGAACAGGATTGAGTGGTGGAGCATTGCCAATTTATGGAGGAATAGGTTTGTCCATGGAGCGCTTTAATCGTATCATCGAAATTGATGAGAATAATTTACAGGTTACTGTAGAACCTGGTGTCATTACTCAAGTTTTACAAGAAGCTTGTCAAGCAAAGGGACTGTATTATGCGCCAGATCCTGCGAGTAGAGGGACTTGTTTTATTGGTGGGAATTTGGCAGAAAATTCTGGAGGCCCAAGAGCTGTAAAATATGGTGTAACCAAGGATTTTGTTCTTAATTTAGAAGTAGTTTTACCTAATGGGGAAATCATTACAACAGGAGCTAACACTTTAAAGAATTCAACAGGTTATAATCTCACACAGTTGATGGTAGGAAGTGAAGGAACCCTGGGAATTATAACAAAAGCTGTATTAAAGTTAATCCCATACCCTAAGAATAGACTGTTAATGTTGGTGCCGTTTAAGTCTTCCATTAAAGCTTGTGAAGCTGTATCTGCAATCTTTAAAGCAGGAATTACTCCATCTGCATTGGAGTTTATGGAAAGAGATGCTATTGTTTGGACTATAGATTTTTTAAAGGATCAAACCTTGTCAATAGCAGAAGATGTTGCCGCACAGTTGTTGATAGAGGTGGATGGAAACAATACAGAGGTGTTGTTTAAAGATTGTGAAGTTATTGCTGAAGTTGTAGAGCAGTATGAAGCAGGAGAGGTCATGTTTGCTGAAAGTGAAGCTCAAAAAGATGCTTTGTGGTTTTTAAGAAGAAGAGTTGGAGAAGCGGTAAAGTCTAATTCTATCTACAAAGAAGAAGATACTGTTGTCCCTCGATTTGAATTAGCAAATTTATTATCTGGTGTTAAAAAGATAGGAGATAAATATGGTTTTAAATCGGTATGTTATGGACATGCTGGTGATGGGAATTTACATATTAATATTATTAAAGGTAATTTATCAGACAAAGCTTGGGAGGAAGATTTACCTAGGGGAATCAGAGAAATCTTTGAATTAACAGTGGCCTTGGGAGGTACGCTTTCTGGAGAGCATGGTATTGGATATGTGCAAAAAGGGTATATGGATATCGCATTTTCGAATGTTGAGCTAGACTTAATGAAAGCAATTAAAAATGTTTTTGACCCCAAAGGCATTCTGAATCCCGGAAAAATTTTTAAATAACGAAGGATTTCTCGATTAAGTTCGTCTAAGTTTTAAAAGTTTAATGATATTGAATGGATAAAACCATCTTTAATCAAATATATAAGGATTATAATGGGATGGTGTATAATCTTTGCCTAAGTTATCTTCAGAATATTGAAGAGGCCGAAGAAGTTATGCAAGATGTTTTCCTTAAAGTATATGAAAAGCATGATTCTTTTAGAGGTAATTCATCTTTAAAAACATGGATTTATCGAATAACGATTAATAAAAATTTAGACTTTATTAAAGCTAAAAAAAGAGTCAAACGGTTGGGCTTTTTAGCTGTGATTAATGGAGATTCAAAAAATCAAGAACGACCATTGGTTAATTTTAATCACCCAGGGGTAGAATTAGAGGATAAAGAAGCAATACAGTTGTTATTTCAAAAAATTAATACTTTACCACCTAAACAAAAAACAGCATTGATCTTAAAATATATTGATGGGTTTTCTCAAAAAGAAATTGCTCTAACAATGGCTTTGTCTGAGAAAGCAGTAGAATCATTGTTATCAAGGGCAAAAAGAAAGTTAAAAAGTAAATTAAGATAGAAGGAAATAGAAAGATTTATCGTCAGAATATATAGAAATGTTAGAAAACGAGTTAAATAAATTAAAGAACATAAAGAAAGTAGCACCATCGCCTTTTGTTTTAACAAGGATAGAGGGAAAACTAGGTAATGAGGCTTTTCAAAAAGTTTCATTGAAGCAGTTGATCCCTTTAAGTATAGGTTTTTGTTTTTTATTAGCTTTAAATATGTATACTATTTCTGTTAATAGTAGCAATCAAAGTACAAAGCGTACTACAGAACTGTCTGAAACTTTTGTAGGTGAATCTTCAAACCATTTGTATTATGAATAGGTTGAAATTATTAAAAATTAGTGTTGTTGTTTTGGTTTTAATTAACCTAATTCTAGTTGTAATTGTTTTTATTGGTGGAAAGCATCATCCGCCTAGACATCATCAAGAAAAACAAATTATTATTGAACGTTTAGGTTTTAATAATGATCAAGTAGATCTTTTTGAGTACTCTATAGAACAGCATATTCAGGCAATTAGAGCACAAGAAAAAGAGTTGAAACGATTAAAAAAAGAACTATATTTAACATTAAAATCGGATGATACTGCAAGAGAAAAAGAGTTGCTAGAGGAGTTAATGCTGGTGAAAAAGGAAATTGAGGGGCTTCACCTCAAACATTTTAAGGAGATTAAAAATCTTTGTACTGCTGAACAACTTCCAAAATTTGATGAGCTGGCAGAAGATTTAGCTCATATTTTTGCGCCTCATCCTCCTAGACCAAAACGATAATATGAAGTATGTTTTACAAATAGTGTTCACTTTCTTAGTGATAATTGGTCATGGCCAAGAAGATTGTTTGTTTCATATTAAACCTGTTATAGGTAGTATAAACCTCAATACACAACAAAATACATTTGAGAGTCAAAGTGTATCTGGAACTATAGAAGAATTACGATTTTACATCAGCGAAATAGCTTTGTATCATAAAGGGAGTTTAGTTTGGAAAGATAATGCTTTAGCTCATTTGATCGATTTTAAAGATAGCACTTCTCTAGATTTTTATTTCAAATTAAATGAGCAATTGAAATATGATGAGTTGAAACTGAAATTAGGAATAGACAGTGTCCTAAACACTTCAGGAGCTTTGGGAGGCGATTTGGATCCAACAAAAGGAATGTATTGGTCATGGCAAAGTGGTTATATCAATTTTAAATTAGAAGGTAAGACGATAAATCAGGAAAAGTTTAAATACCATATTGGAGGATACCAATATCCTTATAATGCTATACAAGTATTATCGTTTCCTGTTAAGAAAGAAAGAGAGGGGATAGAGCTGATGATGGATTTAGAATTATTATTGTGGGATTTAGAGTTGAGTAATGGTGCAAAAATTATGCGTCCATGTAAAGAGGCTGTCGAATTCTCACAAAAGTTACCTCAGATTTTTTATATTAATGAATAGTGTTTTAAAAACAATAGCACTTTTGGGGATCTTCTTTTTATTTTTCAATTTTAGCAGAGGGAAAATCAAGTATGAAATAATGGAGATAGATTTTCCTAAGAATTGGTCTAAACCTGTTTATGATTTTAAAAAGAACCCTCTAATAAAATCTAAGGTTGAATTAGGGAGAAAACTATTTTATGACCCAATACTTTCTCTAGATGGAACAATATCTTGTAGCAGTTGTCACCTTTCTTATACTGGATTTACCCATGTAGATCATGCATTAAGCCATGGAATAGGAGACCGTATTGGTAGGCGTAATTCTCCAGCATTAATTAACCTGGCATGGAATACTTCATTTATGTGGGATGGAGCAATTAATAATATTGAAGTGCAGGGAATAGCTCCTATAGAGCACCCTGACGAAATGGGGGAGAAGTTAAGTCATGTCATTGAAAAATTGCAACAAACATCAGCATACCCAGCATTATTTTTTAACGCTTTTGGAGATAGTGTAATTACAGGACAACATTTTTTGAAAGCTTTAAGCCAGTTTCAATTAACATTGGTTTCTTGTAATTCAAAATATGATCGAGTAATGAAAGGTAAAGAAACGTTTACTGAACAAGAACAAAAAGGCTATCAGCTGTTTAAAAACAAATGTGCTACTTGTCATCCAGAGCCATTGTTTACCAATGGTCGTTTTGAAAATAATGGATTACCGTTGGATACTAACTTGAAAGATTACGGTAGAATGGAAATCTCAATGAACGAAAATGATGCCCAAAAATTTAAGGTACCTACATTGCGAAATGTACAATTTACATTCCCTTATATGCACGATGGACGTTTTAAAAAGCTGTCAGAGGTTGTTGCACACTATAATCATGGTATTGAAGACAATAAAACATTGTCTAAAGATTTAGCAATCCCAATGAATTTAACCCTTGAAAATCAAGTTGAAATTATTTCTTTTTTATTAACATTAACCGATAAATCCTTTTTGTTTAATCCTGATTTTGCCTATCCTCGAAAATAAATAGCTCAATTGCAACGGAAAAATTTATAACTTTCGTCTAACTACTAAACACTAATCTAAATGCTTATGAAAACAAGGACACTTTTAATAGGAAGTGTATTTCTTTCTATATCGACTCTAGCACAAACAAATTCAGCAGTTTCTAGTTGGATGATAAATACAACTAACATTACTGCACGTCACTATGTGAATGGAAACTCAATTCCTATTGAAGACAATGAACCTGCCAATGTTCAAAGCGTACAATTTTCTACTAATTATTGTTATGTCAGTGCAAGTGGTTTACCAGCATATATTATTGGACCATATTTAGATGGTAATCCTTCACAAGCTAGTAACAATGAGCATATCTTTAAAATACCACTTTCTCCAGTTGAAAATACAGGTACTTTAACGAGTACCCCTTTAGGAGCTATTGGAGCTTTTGTTAATGGTGTTCCTATGTATGATTACAAAGATGGAGTGTCGTATAGTTATAGTAGTGGTGCTGATGCAGGAGGTCCTTTAGGTGGAAATGGTGATGGTGTTTGGAATAGAGATGCAATAAAAGCTGAAAATGATGGTTTTGATTGTGCTAAAGGACATCCGTCTCCAATATTCTCTGGAGGCCCTGGTGGAGGTGGTCCAGGAGGAGGTCAAACGTTAGTTGGAGGAACTTATCATCATCATCAAAATCCTACTGCATTTAATCTAGATAGAGTTGAAGTTTCAGATGTTTGTGATTTGTATTTGGCTGATGGATTATACACTATAGATTCTACTCAACATGCTCCGTTAATAGGTTATGCATTTGATGGTTTTCCAGTTTATGGAGCTTATGGATATGCGAATACCAATGGTACGGGGGGGATTAAAAGAATAGAGTCGAGTTATCAACTAAGAAATATTACTGAAAGAACACATTATGCTGATGGTACTGATGTCACTGACGGGCCAACAGTTAGTGCTACTTTTCCATTAGGCTATTATAGAGAAGATTATGAGTTTATAGCCAATTCAGGAGATTTGGATATACATAATGGTCGTTTCTGTGTAACACCTGAATATCCTAATGGTATTTATTGTTATTTTGCAACAGTCGATCAGAATTGGAATTCTGCTTACCCTTATCTTGTTGGTCCAGAATATTATGGTGTAGTTGATGGAGGTAGTGTGAATAACATTAATGAAAATGTACAAACTTATACCGCTATTGAAAATGAAGAAAATGATTTGAATTTAACCATATTTCCTAATCCATCTGCTGATATTATTGCGATACAATATCAAGGTATGGTTAAAAATGATATTGAATTAACATTGTATAATATAGCAGGAAAAGTAGTCTTGAGTAAAACAATTTATCCAGGGAGTACGATCGCTTATATTGATACTCAAACGTTATATGCAGGAAATTATATCTTGCTTGTTAAGAATGGAAAAATAGAACAGAAAAAACAAATAATTGTTACAAAATAAGTGGTGAATTTGATCAAAAAGTTATCTCAATCTCCCCATCAACTATTTTTGATGGACGGTATAGGTGCATTGTTTTCTGCTTTATTGTTGGGAGGTGTTTTGGCGAAGTATCATACCTTCATTGGAATTCCTCCTGAAACTTTATTCTTTTTAGCAGCTTTTCCTGTCTTATACGTACTATATGATGTTTATTGCTATAGAACAATGCCTGATCACGTCCATGTAAAAATTAAAGGAGTAGTGGGGTTGAATTTATTATATACTTTAATCTCTATAGGAGTTCTTGTGTTATTTAAAGAACGTTTAACGGCTGTAGCTTATCTTTATTTTTCACTGGAACTTATGGTGATCTTTCTTCTTGTATTGCTCGAGCTTAAAGTTTTAAAACAACTCAACTGAAATATAGAACGCTTCAAGTCGTTTAAAATGTTTTTAAAGCTTCTTTTTTTATCCAAGCAATCTGACCTTTATCAAATGATATTTCATGCCAAGCCTCGTTTTGGTTTAACAGTTTGACTTTAGTCCCCTCATGTAAAATAAAAGCTGTACTTGAGTTGTCTGAAGGTTCCATCTTTAACTCTACTGATGGAGCAAAAACAATCCCATATTCTTCTGAGGTTAATTTTTTATGTTGTAGTGCAGATAAATAAATGGTCACTAGCCCAACAATAAAGCAGCCAATAGCACTATAAAATGCGATTTTTTTTGTTTTTAATTGTTGAACAAAAATAAAGAGGATGAATAGCCCGCCACTAATAAACATTACGACAATAGAGGTTTTGGCCCATAAATTAGTAGAGGTTTTGATATAGGTATAAATAACATCTTCAATTCTACTTGATGTTTTGATGGTATTCTTATCGGCTATTTTCTGATTAGCAAGTTTTAAGTTGTGAATGATTTCTTCATTACCAGGGGATAGTTTTAACGCTTTTTCAAAATAAAAAATTGTTTCTGGTATTCTGTCCAGCTTATAATTAGTATTGCCAAGATTGTAAAATAATTCTGTTGAGTAAAAGCCTTGTGCCTCTATCATTGAATATAAAGAGTCAGCTTTAAGATAAGCTTTATTATGATAAGCAGTGTTTCCCTCAATAAAAAGTGCTTTTAGCTGATCATTTGCTTTGACAGAATAGAGCAAAGAAAATAATGCAATCAATAATAGTAGTTTATTTCTTAACATCTTGTTCTATTTTATTAATAATTTGAATGGAGTTGTTTAGTGTTTTCTCAGCGCCGTCATGACTGATAGGGCTAAACCTAGCCATCTCACATTCACTTAAAATGGCTATTAAATCTTGGATTGTTGTTTCTTCTACCTGACTTTCTTTTAAAACTTGAATAATTGTTTCTTTACTTAGGTTAGCTTTAGCTATAGATAATTTATGAGAACAATAATTGGTGATTGCTTTATAAAGTTCTTCGTAGAACGCTAGGTGCTGGTTTTCATTTAACAATTGTGAAGCCTTTTTAAAACGGGTATTGGCATTTTTATTAGCGTTTTTGACCTTAGATGCTGATTCGTCGGAACGAGCGTTTCGTTGAATAACAATAAAAATATAAGAAATAATTCCTATGATAAAAGGGAATACAAGCAGTAGCCAATATAGCCATGTCCCATAAAAAGAACCTTGCTTTGCATATAAAGTGGTGTCAGCTTTGATGTGTCTAATTCCTGAATTTAAGATTTCAACATTTTGCTGGTTACTAGAATGTGCAATAGCGTTACTTTCGGTTTCGTTTTCTCCTTTTTGAACTTCAATGGTTTTACCTGGTTGCGTTAACGTTTTGTATTTTTTGGAATTAACATCAAAATAAGTAAAGGTATACTCTGGAATCTGATAGGTTCCACGGTGTCTTGGGATTACTAAAAAGTTAAATGTTTTTTTGCCAGAAATACCACTGCTACTTACTTTTACTTGATCTTTTATTTCTGGATCAAAAACTTCAAAATCTGGCGGAAAATTTAGTTGAGGTGTTGAAAGTTGTTTTAAATTACCCTGACCACTTATGGTTACTTTTACATCTAAAGGATCATTTGTTTTTAATTGAGCTGTTGAATATTGGATATCAACTTTATAATTACTACCAACTTGGTCCGAAAAATTATTTGGAATTGGAGTTGGTAAAGCTTTAACTTTTAGGGTAGGGGAGTTACTCGTAATTGATTTTTGTTTTCCTGGGTTAAAACCAAATCTTCCGATTCTAGCATCAATTTTTATGGGCTTAATTTTTATTTCACCAGTAGTTTGTGGAATCAGGACTTCTTTTTTTAGTGTGATAACATGATAAGGAGTACCATTCACCGTTTTCGTATTTTGAGGCCATCCATTTTTACCTGATTTTATTTCTTCTTTCCATAAACCATTGGTCATTGGCATATCATAATCTTCAATTTCAAACAGGTTGTACCTTGTATAAACTCTATAGACAGCGGTAACAGGTTCTCCTTTATAAATGTTTTTTTTGTTGACCTCTATTCGTGCAAAAAGGTTAGGGTCTGAAGTTTGTATTTTTACATTTGGGTTTCCTGTTCCAACATTGATTGTAAAGATTCCTGAAGTAACGTTATCTCCATTAATGGTAAATGTTAGCGGTTGTATTTTAAACGTTCCTTTTTTCTTAGCTTGTAAAATAAAAGAATATTTGTGGAGCTCCATCTCTTGGCTACCAAAACCACCAAATCCAAACCTAGAAGATTCTTTCCCTTCATCGATAATTACAAAGCCTTTGTCAAAGTTGGGCTTGTTCATTTTTATACCATTATGGGAAATGGAAGCTACTCCTCCAGAAAGTTTCATTTTTAAAATATATGAAACCTTAAATTTGTCCCCCACACCAGGAGATGGGTTAGTTGTTTTAATATCAACAAACATCTTTTGCCCTAAGACTGTTAGGGAAAGTAATGACGTGAAGAGTATAAGAATTATATTTTTCATTTTGTTAATACTGCTAAATCTTGTGTTGAACTTTTTTACCAATCTTTTGAGGATGAGTTTTGTTGTTTTTGATCGCCTTTCTTACGATTGACTTTCATTAGTGTTTTTTGCTCATCATTATTCAGAGCATCTAAATCTTTGGTCGCTTGCATTCTCGAAATTCGCCCTTTCATTTCTTCTTCTCCCTTTTCTTTGCTTTCTTCTCCTTGTTTTCCTTTTTGCTCACCTTCTTTTTCCTGCTCTTCCTTATTTTGTTGTCCTTCTCCATCTTGCTGTTCGTCTCCTTGACCATTTTCTTGGTTCTGTTGCTCTTGGTTGTCTCCTTTATCTCCTTCTTTTTGCTGGTCCCCTTGTTTGTTTTGATCGTTTTGATTCTCGTTTTGCTGATTTTCTTGGTTTTGCTGATCCTGTTGATCCTGGTTTTGATCTTGATTTTGTTGATCCTGATTATTTTCCTGATTCTGTTGATCTTGATTCTCGTTAGGAGGAGGGAGTTTGCTCATCGCTAACCTTAGGTTATGTCTAGCATCACTATCCTTAGGATTGTTTCTTAAGGCATTTTTATAGGATTCAATACTTTCTTTTAATGCTTTGATGGCTTCTTGACTCTTTTTAGGGTCTTTGGTTAAATTTTCATATTCTTTATACTGAACATTTCCTAAGTTGTAATGTCCTTTATTTTTTTCAGCTTTACTATCTACAACTGAGAGGTATTCTGAAAAAAGATCCTTAGCAATTTGAGTACTGTCATTCAATAAAGCTGCATTTCCAGCATTAAAGAGCGCTTTTTTATAAGCGTCATTGGTTTTGTAACTGTTATTAAACTCCTCTAGAGCTAAACCAAAGTTCCCATTGTTATAAGCTTCAACTCCCTTGTTTAACATTATTTTTTCTTCGGTTTGAGCGAAGTTTTTTAATGCAAAAACTAGGATTAATATGACGACTAATAACCTATTCATAGCTTTTAAATAAATTAAATTTGTCTGATAGTCTATTACGTTTATCAGTAATAAAAAAGTCAATCAACAGTAACAGAATCCCAATAAGCAAGTAGGGCTGAAATTGATCGTCATACCCTGTGTATTTTTCTTGACTCATCGTTGTTTTTTCGATTGAATTTAATTGGTCCACTATCCCTTCAATACCAACATTTAAACCGTTAGCTCTGGTGTATGAGCCTGATCCACTTTCAGAAATGTCAATTAAGTAGTTCTCATTTAATTTTGTCAATACAGTCTTCCCATCTTGATCTTTTTTATTGCCAACTTTTATACCATTTCTGTACAATGGTATAGGAACTCCTGTTTTAGTTCCCATTCCAATAGTGTAAATTTTAATGCCTTTTTTAGCAGCTTCTTTGGCAGCATCGATCCCTTCTTCTTCATGATCTTCACCATCGCTAAAAACAATGATAGCTTTGTTACTTCCATCTTCCATATTGAAAGAAGAAACACATTTTTCTATCGCTAGTCCAATATTGGTTCCTTGAGCAGAAATCATCCCTGTAGAGATGTTTTTCAAAAACATTTTAGCTACGTGATAGTCAGGTGTAATAGGAACTTGTTTATATGCATCTCCTGCAAAAACAACAATTCCAATTCGATCTCCGTGTAGTTTGTCAAACAGTTTTTCAATAGACAGCTTAGTAATTTTGAGTCGATTATAGTTCTTTTGTAAATCTTCGGCCAACATACTGTTACTAACATCGATAGCAATCATAATATCGATTCCTTTGCTCTCTACTAATTTTTCATTTTCACCATATTGAGGGTTGGCCATAGCAATCACAATAAATGCTAAGCCAAGCCGTAATAAAATAAATTTAGTGATGCTCTTGAATGAGGAAATACCTGTATAGACATAAGGCAATAGTTTTTCATTAGCATACTTAATGAGGGTTTTATTTTTCCAATGTGTGGCGTAAAAATAGAGTAAGATAGCTATAGGAATGAAAATAAGCCCATATAAGACATATTCTCGTTCAAACCTAAACTCTTCTACATTAGTCGTAAGATATCGGTAGGAAGCTATTGCAAAAGCCCAAAAGATCACCTCAATAATTAATATTAAGACGAGTGCATTACCTAGGTTGTATTTGTACTTATTAACAGACATACTACGATACAGATTTAAATAATGTTGACCTTAATAAAAATTCTATTAGTATTAGAATGAAACCTATTAAAATGAATGGGAAGCTCTTTTCTGGTAGATCAACTTCGTATTCAATAGTTTTAATTTTATCTTTTTCTAGTTGGTCAATTTGTTCATATATCTCTTTCAGTTTTTGGTTGTCTGTAGCTCTAAAATATTGACCGCCAGTCATGTCTGCGATATCTGTCAATGTTTTTTCATCAATTTCAACATCAACATAATCATAGATATATTTATTGGTGAAAGGATCTATTGCTACTGGGGTTTTTGCTTTACCGTTGGTTCCAACACCAATAGTATAAACCCTAATGTTGAATTGTTTGGCGATTTCAGCGGCAGTGATAGGGTGTATTTTTCCTTGGTTATTAACGCCATCTGTTAAAAGAATAATGACTTTACTCTTGACTTTACTTTCTCTTAGCCTATTGACAGCAGTTGCTAGGCCCATACCTATAGCTGTCCCTTCTGTTACGACTCCTTGTTCGGCTTCATCGATTAAATCATTGACAATTTTTTTATCGCTTGTTAAAGGACATTGCGTATAAGCCTCTCCTTCAAAAATCACTAATCCTATTCGATCATTTTTACGATTAGAAACAAAATCTTTGGCTACTTGTTTGGCTGCTTGAAAACGATCGGGTTTAAAGTCTATGGCTAACATACTGCCTGAAGCATCCAGTGCCATGACAATATCAATTCCCTCGTTATGATGCTCAATGAACGAGTCTGATTCAGAACTTAGCTGTGGCCTGGCTAATGCAATGATGAATAAGCTTAATGCTGCTAATCTCAAAAGCATATAAAGTGCTTTTAAATGACCCAGAATACCACTTTCTAGTCCATCAAATCCTTGTAAAGAAGATAATTTTAAAGCACTATTTTTCTTTGCTTGAAACAGAAAGAAATGAGCAGCTAATAGGGGGATTAGTAATAAAAACCAAAGCACCCAAGCATTTGCAAATTGATATGTGCTAAATAAGTTCATTAATTTTCTACTGGTTTACTTACTGATTCGTATGTTGTATGAATAAATTCACGTGTAATAGATAGAACACTTTCGTTCTCTAATGGGGTAGGAATAGTTTTGGCAAACTTAACTAAATCAGCTAGTTCCATTAGTTTTTGTAATTGGATGTAATGGTCATTTGAAACAGCTTTGTATTTCAATTGTTTTAAGATTTCATCACTTGTTTTTTCGAATGTTGCAATTTGATAGCGTTCAGATAAATATTCCCATAATACCCCTGTGATTTCTGAGTGATACTGTTTATAATCGCCTTTTTGCCATATTTTCTCTTGCTCGATGGTGTCTAATTGAGAGAGTACTCTAACGTTGAGGGGAATTACTTCTTTAACCTCTACTTTTTCTGGTCTATTCTTTAAAATTAGATAGGCTACAATAACTCCAATTGGGAGTAGGGTAGCTACCAAAATAATGACCCAATATTCTTTTAGCCAAAGTAGGAATTTTTCCCAGTTGGTATAGGGATCCTCTTCAATTGGTTTTATGGCTTTTAGTTCGGCGTTTTCTTCTAGTGGAGCATTAAGTACAGTCAATGTAATTGCATTGGAAACAACAGTATCAGCATTAAATATTGCGATAAGTGGGTTGATGTCTACCATTCCTGTATCAAATGTAGCGACAGTAAATTCTTGCTCAATGTGCTTAACAAATGCACCATTATTTTGTTCGATTAAGGTGTCTATAACCGGTGAAGTTTCCCATATTTCAATACCATTGCCTATTTTAGAGGAATCGGTAATTAGTGGTAACACAATTTTTTGATTGCTCAATTCAGCAGGAAATTCAATCATTAGCCGTACAGATAGTGGTTCGCCCAATTCAATTTTATTTTTTTGAGCATTGAGGTTGAAACGAATACTTTCCTGACTAAAGAAAGCCGTAACAAAAAATAAACAATATATACTGATAATAAACTTCATTTAACGCTGTTTGAATAGGTTCATTAATGGTATAGTGTAAGGTTTATGTGTTTCGATTAAAGCATAATCTACTCCAGCTCTTCTAAATGTTTCTTTTAGTGTAGCATTTCTTCTTAATGTATTGGCTTTATAGTTTGTCCTTGTTTTTTTTCTGCTGGTATTTATCCATCGATATTTACCTGTTTCTTTATCTTCAAATTGAACAATCCCAATATTAGGCATTTCTAATTCTCTTTGATCTTGAACTTGTAAAGCTATGATGTCGTGTCTACGGTTAGCAATTTTTAAAGAGTTTTCAAAATCACTATCTATAAAATCAGAGATGATAAAGCCTACACTTCGTTTTTTTATAACATTATTAAAATGCTTTAAGGCATTGCTAATGTTTGTTTTTTTGCTTAAAGGTTTAAATTCAATAAGCTCTCTTATTATTCTGAGTATGTGTTTTTTACCTTTTTTAGGTGGTATAAACAATTCCACTTCTTCAGTGAATAACATTAAACCAATTTTATCATTGTTTTGAGTCGCTGAAAAAGCAATCACGGCACACAATTCCGCGATAATTTCTTTCTTTATCACCTGATCAGAACCGAATAATTCAGAGCTAGAAATATCAACCATCAACATGACTGTTAACTCTCTTTCTTCGTGAAAAACTTTAACGTAAGGATGGTTAAAACGTGCAGTAACGTTCCAATCAATGGTTCGAATTTCATCTCCAGGCATATATTCTCTCACCTCAGCAAATGCCATACCTCTTCCTTTAAAGGCAGAGTGGTATTCACCAGAGAAAACCTGATTAGAGAGACCCTTAGTCTTGATCTCGATTTTACGTACTTTTTTTAATAGCTCTTTAGTGTCCATTGTGCAAATAACTTACTACAAATGATTTAGATCGTAAGGTTATTAAGGTACATCTACTCGATTTAGGATAGTGTTGATAATCGTTTCAGTAGTTACATTTTCAGCTTCAGCCTCATAGCTTAAACCAATTCTGTGTCTTAGTACATCGTGACAAACTGCTCGAATATCTTCAGGGATAACGTATCCTCTTTTCTTAATAAAAGCATAAGCTTTTGCTGTTGTAGCTAATGCAATACTAGCTCTTGGTGATCCTCCAAATTCAATTAAAGGTTCTAACTCATCTAAACCATAGTCTTTAGGAGTACGTGTGGCATAAACAATATCAACAATGTATTGCTCTATTTTTTCATCCATATAGACTTGTTTTACAACTTCTCTTGCTTTTAAAATAGTATCGGTTGTAACAACTTTATTAGGTTTAGGGAAGCCAGCTTTTGATACATTGGCTCTAATAACCAATTTTTCTTCTTCTTTAGTTGGGTACCCTAAAACGACCTTTAACATAAAACGATCGACCTGTGCTTCAGGTAATGGATAGGTTCCTTCCTGTTCTACAGGGTTTTGAGTAGCCATTACTAAAAAAGGCTCTTTTAAAGGGAAGCTCTCATCTCCAATCGTTACTTGTCTTTCTTGCATGGCTTCTAATAAAGCACTTTGTACCTTTGCAGGAGCACGGTTGATCTCATCGGCTAAGATGAAATTAGCAAAAATAGGACCTTGCTTAGAGATAAATTCTTCTTTTTTCTGATTGTATATCATGGTTCCTAATAAATCGGCAGGCAATAAATCAGGAGTAAATTGAATACGACTAAAATCAGCATCAATTGTTTTTGATAAAGTATTAATTGCAAGTGTTTTGGCTAGTCCTGGAACACCTTCCAATAGAATGTGACCATTCGCTAAAAGTGCTATTAATAAACGTTCAACCATGTGCGATTGACCGATAATAACCTTGTTCATTTCTAACTTGATCAAATCTATAAAAGCACTTTCTTTTTGAATCAATTCATTTAAAGCTCTAATATCTGTATGCGCCCCACTTTCTGTTGTTTGTTGGGGTGTAGCATCATTCATTGTGTTTCCTAAATCCATGTTTAAACTTACTATTTTAGGTTTAAATCGTTATAATTTTCCAATAACCACAAATATAAAAATACTTTAATCTTATGAAAAAAAATGTGCTGTTAAATAGTGTTAATGGGAGATAGGAGCGTAAATATTGGTTACTCAACAATAAAATTTTGAAAGTCTTCGGTTTGCCATGTCGTCCATTTACCTGTTGAATCACTTGAAATCAAATAGACGGATAAATGTAAATCAGGATTGTTTTGAATAAAGGTTTTTGATTGCGCTGTCCCCATTACCATAAAAGCGGTAGCATAAGCATCAGCTAAAGCACAGTTGTCAGTAATAACTGTAGCACTTAGGAGTTGATGTTGTACTGGTTTTCCTGTATTTGGATCGATAGTATGTGAATATTTTACACCATCTTTTTCATAAAATTTTCGATAGTTACCTGAGGTTGCTAAAGCACTATTGTTTAAGCCTGCAATTATTTGAAATTCCTTTTCACCAGGTTTTGAATTTTCTATTGGTTGATCAATTCCAATTTTCCATGTTGAACCTTTTGAGTTGTTTCCTTTGGTCTTTAATTCTCCACCAACTTCTACCATATAGTGCTCTATACCAAGTTTATTAAGGTAACTAGCAATTACATCTACAGAATAGCCTTGGGCAATGGCATTAAAATCAAAGCTAGCGGTTTTGTTTTTCTGAATAATGTTGTAGTTATCACCTGGTAAAATGGTAATCGCACTGTCTGAAAAGTCTATCATTCGTAATAATGAATCAATTTTAGTTTGTTGATGTTCTTGATCTCCTTGTTCGAAATTTAAAAATCCCCAATATTTAACTAAGGGATATATGGCAGGGTTAAAAGCATAATTTGTTTTATGATATACTTCTTTAGCTAAACGGAAACATTCTTCAAAAAGAGGTTGGTTGATGAGTTGAAGACTCGTGTCCCCAGGTAGTTTATTGATTTGAGAAATCGTACTAGAGTCCACATAAATAGAAAGTTCTTGGTCAAATGCTTTTAGGATGGAATCCACGGTTGTAGACAAATCACGCTCTTTTTCATCTTTGTATATTACATTGTAAGTCGTTCCTTGCGCATGTCCAGTTGTCTGAAAATAGTAGGATGGGCTATTGGATTTCGACTGGTTGTTACTGTCACTACAAGCTTCTAATAACAAAATATTGATCAATACTATAGAATAAAAAAATAAGCGCATATTTACTGGTTAAAATTTGAGGCAAATTTACAAATCTTAAAATAAATTCATGATAAATTGAACTTTCATTATCTTTACGGGTATATGCTATTGAATTTGAAGTTATTTAATGTCAATTTTTGAATACAAAAGATTAGGTTAAAACAACTTTTTTAATAAAACGATAATGAAGTATTTAATATACATATTGCTTTTGTTTCCTTTATTAGAAGCTACTGCTCAGAGTAATTCTAATATGAATAGCAACAATGCAATAACCCCATCTAGCCCTCAAATAGAAGAAGAGTTAGAAGAAAGTAAAACAGGAGAAAGTGCCTTACCACAAAAAGATGTACTAAAAAAAGAGAGAGCTGCTAAAACCTACTCTTTATCGACTACTGCTGAAGATCAAAATTCATTTGAATACAATTACAATGCTTATTTAACTGCAACTGTAAAAAATGAAGAGACATTTAAGTTTCTTCAAAAAGCTTATGCTGTCTATCCAGAGAATGTAGACTTGTATGATGATTTTATGGCGTATTATGAAATGACGGATAATGCTATGGATAGGAGAGTATTTTCGACTAAATTATATAAGAGCAATACCATTTCAGATTACATCATGGAATACAATTATAATGTTTTAATGTCATTACCTATTAATGCTATTTTGTTTACCAACGGATATGATGACACCTATCCAGTATGGGTAACACAGGATGTAAAAAAGGTTAGAAAAGATGTGACCATTATCAATGTAGGGCTCTTAAAGGATAAAGTTTATAAAGATAAAGTGCTTAAAAGAGCGGGGTTAAAGTATAAGAAAAAATACCAAGGAGCTGATTTAATTGTAGATGTTATTCAGAACAACGCTGATAAAAATATTTATTTAGCAATGACCGTTGATAAGGCTGTTATTCAAAAGTTATATCAAAAACTCTATTTAACAGGGCTCGTTTTTAAATATTCTGAAGAGCCTATTGATAATGTCTTGTTGATTAAAGAGAAATGGGAAAATCAGTTTAAAAAAACAACGATTGAAAGTCCCCCTTCTTCATTCAAGCAAAAACAAGTGTTGGCCAATTATCTTTTGCCTTTTATTTATTTACATAACTACTATGTGGAATATGGAGACATAGAGAAAGCTAAAGCATTGAAGAAAACAACATTGAAAATCGCAGCGTATAACGGGAAAAAAGCATTAGTTGAATCAAAGCTGAAAGAGTGAAATTGAATAAACAAGCATATACCACTTATACAGATGAACAGCTAATGGATGAAGTTGTTAAAGGGAATAGTCGTGCCTTTACCGAACTTTATGACCGTTATAGTAAACCGATGCTTAACTATTTTTATAGGATGTTGTGGCAAGATCAGTTAAAAGCCGAAGATTTTATGCAAGAGTTGTTTACTAAAATTATTCAAAAACCACATTTGTTTAATAGTAAATTAAAATTTAAAACTTGGATTTTTAGTATAGCCAATAATATGTGTAAGAATGAATATAGAAAGCAAGAGGTAAGAAAAGGATCTAATAATGATCTACATGAAAATATTGTGGGAGAGCATACAGATGAATCGATAAAAAAAGTGGACCGTTCCTTATTTAATGCTCGTTTAAAGGAGGAATTGAATTTATTGAGTGAATCACACAAAAAAGTATTTATACTTCGTTTTAAGCAAGGATTAAGTTTAAAAGAAATTGCTGAGGTTTTAGAGGTGTCTGAAGGGACGGTTAAATCTAGGGTCTTTTATACGTTGAAGAAATTGAGTGCTAATTTAAAAGAGTTTAATCCAATAGCGATATCAGCTTTATTGTTATTGGGAATATTATAACATTATGGAATTTAATAAGAATGACATAGAATATTATTTGTTGACAAAAGATTATGATAACTTGTCTCCAGATGAATTGAAATTGGTTCATGAAGCCATTACTACAAAAGAAGAGTATGACGCCATGCGACAATTACTTTTGGTAATGGAAGAAGCTCCTGTTGAAAGTGAGTTGGTTCCGAACCCAGCTTTGAAAGAAAGTTTGGTAGCTGCTTTTGAGAAAACAAGATGGGAGCAAGGAATAGAAACCAAGAATGATGTAAAAGTTGTTCCCATCCAACAAGAACAAGAACGTAAAAACAAAGGTTTTTTCTGGTTTTCAATAGCGGCTTCAATTGCTTTGTTAATTGGGGTGTTCGTAAATAGGGAAAATCTATTTATGCCCGAACATAAAGAATTGGCCATGTTAGAGGAGGATAAGGTGGACGCGATAAAAGAGCTAGAAAAAGAAATTCATAAAGAAAAAAGCATAACGGTTGATGAAAATGTCAATGAAGAAGAAGCAGAGCTTGAAAGAGAAACTGTGGTGGTAGAATTGGCAGAAAGTGGAAATAAAGCACCTGTTATAGCAGAAGAACCCAGTGCAAAAAAAGAGGCTCCTGCTTTTGAGTTTAGCACAGCAACTTCGCAAGGTCATACTAATCAAATGGAGGGAGACCAATTGGCTGTAAATGAAAAAAGTAATACTAGAGCTTTTGATACAGATGAGTTGGCAGATGCTGAAACTGTTGTGGTTACAAAAGAGTTAGCAGAAGAACTAGATGATTTGGCGTTTAGTGACCAAGAATTAAGTAGTGTAACTGTTGCAACTCAACAAGATAAGAAAGTAGTAAAAGCTTACAAAAGTCAATCACTAGAAAGTGATAAAGAAATGATTGATTTATTCTACACTGCTTTGTAATAGAATTAGTCGATTTAATTTTCTGATTATTTTTTTTTGAACGGGTTACTAAACTCGGGGTTGGTTAAAAATGAGGTATCTGTTAGTGTTTTTAAAAATGCAATAATTTTTTCTTTCTCTTCACTTGTTAGTTTTACCCCTCCTTGATGTGCATATTCCATTTTGGAGTCAATATTAAAGCTTTGATTAACACCTTCACTATAAAAATCAAGGACTTCTTTTAGTGTCTTAAAACGCCCATCATGCATGTAGGGTGCTGTAACGGCAATATTTCTAAGAGATGGAATTCTAAATAAGCCCACATCACTATCTTTTCCTGTAAATTCAGCTTTCCCTTTATCTAAGTAATCTTCAGGTTTTAAGGCTTTACTCAGTCCATTATTACTGAGTTTAGTTGTTGTGCCTAAAATATCTGCATCAGTAGTATGGCAGTGTAAACAATCTCCTTTAGTTTGATCATTCATTAGTTCAAAGCCTTTATACTCGTCGGGGGTTAAATAAGCTTCTCCTCTTAAAACTTGATCGTATTTTGAATTATTAGAAATCAATGTGCGTTCAAATTGAGCAATCGCTTTAGCAATAAGTAAACTGTCAATTGTACTGGTTCCAAAAGCTTTTAGAAATAAACGACGATACAATTTATTTTTTTGAATACGTTTAGTTGCTGTTTTCCAATCTAAGTCCATTTCATTATGTGCCCTAACTGGATGAAAGACTTGCGCTTCAATACTAAGCACTCTTCCGTCCCAAAATAATGTAGGATACCAAGCAAGGTTATAGAGCGGCATGGTATTACGACTTAAAATTTGACCATCAATTCCTTGACTAAATCTATGAGGAGCATCTGAAAAAGCAAATGCTTGTTGGTGACAGCTGGCACAAGACATTGAATGGTCTCTACTCAATGTTGAGTCGTAAAATAAGTAGCGTCCTAATTCTACGCCTTCAATCGTAGCTGGATTATTGGTCTCAGGCATCTTTGGGAATAGCGAGAGGTTTGAATAGGAATATGGGGTAGGAGTGTGTCCGCTCTTAAAGCTTAATACTGTTAGGGTTAATATTACTATAACCAAGAGATAATAAACTACTTTATGCTTCTCCATAAGTTTAGTGCTCCAGTACTATTTTAAAGGTTTCAGCTTGTTTATTGGTTGTAATATTTAAAAGATAAATTCCATTTGGTTGGTCGCTAATATCGATATAGAATTTCGTAGGAGAAACTCCCCATTTCTTTACGGTTTTTCCTTCTAAATTGATTAATTCAATTTTTTCAATGATATGAAATTCATCAAGCTTTTTAGTCGAAATATCAATTATTCCTGAGGTCAGTTTGGGAGAAACGCTCATGTAATCTTCTTGTTTCTTCTCATTGATGGTATGAATCCATGTAACATGCATCATCATATTATCAATGAGCCAGCCTTCTTTATTGTTGTTGATAGAATCTGAAAGAAAGGTGTGGCGAATAATTATACTGTCATTTATACTAACCCAATTCATGTCGTAGCAAAGCCATATATCTTTCCAAGTACTGTCCGTTCCGGTAAAGCCTACAGAACCATTATTTAAAGTATCAATACTACTCGTATCATATCCATAAAAATTGTAAACGTAAGGGTTATTAAAGGCATTATCCCATGTTGTTCCACCATCTGTAGAAAATTCAATTAATCCACCATCAGCTTTTTGGTCCATATCTAGTTTTTGTTTCCATTGAATAGCGATTATTCCCCACATATGCCAGGGTAGAATTGTATATTGAAATGAAGAAGTGTTGTTGATGGGGTAAAAATTAATCGTATCCGTAACTAGTGCATTAGGCGCGGTGGCAGCACTATCAAAAATGCTTTTTTGAGGTGGGCCTACTTGCCAAATATTGGAAGAAGTGCTGTCTAAATCAATTAAAATAGAGTTATTTACCGAAGTATCTGCACCATCAAAGTACTGTACATAGTATTGCGCTTTAATGAATAGAGAAGAAAGTAAGAATGAAATAATTAAAATTAAATATGGTCTCATTATAGATATTTTAGTGTAAATGTACGATGTTTTTGTGGAAAATATCGTTCGATATAGTTGAGTTGCTAATAAAAATGAGTATTTACTCAAATTTAGTATCAATTAACGGGAGTTTTTTAGGTTGCTGTTAAATTATAAATTCTTAAGATTTTAGTTTAGATACTATGTTTATATTTGTAAAAAAATGAAATCATGAGACCAGTTACAATATATGCCGAAAGCACCCCCAACCCATCTACAATGAAATTTGTAGCAGATGTTATGTTAATTAAAGGTGGCCAAACAGCAGAGTTTTTGACACAATCTTCCGCAAATGGACATTCACAATTAGCAGTGGAGTTATTTAATTTCCCTTTTGTACAAGGCGTATTTATCGCTTCAAATTTTATTACGGTAACCAAATCAGATGCTTTACAATGGGAGTATGTAGCCAATGAGTTGCAGTCTTTTATTGTTGATTTTGTACGAAAAAATGAGGTGATAGTAGAAAAAGTGCCTGAGGTTGTTGTAGAGGCTAATGCTTCAACAGCTCATGCAAATGCGGCAGCTAAAAAAGCTCCAGTGATCAAAACTGAGGCAGACCAAATGATTGTAAATTTATTGGAAGAGTACGTAACGCCAGCCGTTGAGAGTGATGGAGGCGCAATTCATTTTCAATCGTTTGATGAAACGACTGGAATTGTAACAGTAGTATTGAAAGGTTCTTGTAGTGGTTGTCCTTCTTCTACAGCTACTTTAAAAGGAGGTATAGAGTCCTTATTGAAGTCACATATGCCGGAAGTTCAGGAAGTTGTTGCTTTAGCTGATTGATAAATGGAAACCGAGTTTCAAACGATAGCTACAAAATCGGATAGTTTCTTTAAGGAAAAAGGTAGTAAGTTTTATTCTTTTGCATTTCCAGTATTTTCTGAAGCAGAGGTCAAAGAATATATGCAAGGGCTAAAGGAGGAATTTAAAGATGCCGGGCATCATTGTTATGCTTTTAAATTAGGATTAAAAGGTGAGAAATATCGTTATAGTGACGATGGGGAACCTAATAATACTGCAGGTAAACCAATTTATGGACAACTCAATTCATTTGAAGTAACCAATGTATTAGTGGTTGTAGTACGTTATTTTGGAGGAACAAAACTTGGGGTAGGTGGTTTAATTCAGGCTTATAAAGAGGGAGCAAAGCTAGCTTTAGAAAATGCTAAAATCATTACAAAAGAAGTTACCGAGCAAATTACCATTCATTTTAAATATGAAGAAATGAATGTCATGATGAGCCTTGTAAAGATTTTTGATTTGAAAATTATCACACAACAATTTGAGCTGGATTGCTTGATAACTTTGGAGTTCCCTTTAAAGAAAAAAGAAGCTTTGCTGTTGAAATTAAAAGACTACCCTCAATTGGAAATTCAGGGTTAGTAAAGGTATTGTTCTGGCATTTCGATGGGGTAGTGCCCGCCCATTAATAAATACAAAATAATGATGGCAATAGCAGTAAAAGTTATCACAATAATGTAGAAGTGTAGGTTTGCTTTTCTTATTCCAATATAAGTGGAAATTTTTATACGATGGGTATTTGCTACGTGGAGTCCTAAACTAAAAATACCCAAAAAGTAGTAGGGAATAAAGTAAAGTTTTAAAGGCCATTTTAGCACAACATTTGCTGCAAAATAGAAGTTAGTATCTAAACCTGTTAAAATGCGCTGTCCAACACTTACAGAAATGTGTTGTAGTAGAAAAACACCTAAGATTAGTCCAGAATACATTTGAATTTTATCAGAAGTTGATAGATGGGAATTTTTTCTTAATTTAAAAAAGAGCAGCGTTCCTGATATCGACTGAAAAGCAAAGCAAGCCAAAAGAAATGGTTCTACCAAAGGGTGTTGGTAGATGGTACGAGCTGTTTCTAAAAAGTGTTGGTGACTTTCTATACTTAACCATGCCATCAAATGATTGGTTAAATGAACAATAATAAATAAAGAAACAATAATGCCTGAAAGTCGATGTAAGTTTTTCATTGTGTTAAATGATTTTTTACAAAGGAAATGGATTCTTATTTAAGATCATTTGATGTATATCAAATTCGAAACGGGATTGTTATTTAGGAAGAGAAATTTTCTTTGAGCTTCTGATCCTACTTAACGTTTCTAATGTGATACCTAGAAAAGAAGCTAATTGCGTAAGTGGAACACGTTGTGTGATTGAAGGATAGAATTCTAATAAACTTTGATACTTTTCTTGTGCTGTTTTAAACTGAAGTGCTACAATACGTTCTTGTAATTGAAGCATTGTTTTGGTTACTATCGCTTTTTCTAGTTGTGTAAAACTGTGGTGTTTTTGAGAAAGTTTATTAATAGTTTCTCGAGAAAATCCAACGAGAATAGTTGGCTCTAATGTTTCGATATTATAAGGGCTTGGGATGGATAGGAAATACCCATTAATGGAAGTAATAAAGTCGTTTTCGAAAGCAAACCAGTCTGTAATTTCTTTACCATCTTTTAAATAATATGCTCTTGCACATCCTTTAACAATAAAATAAATCGTGTTGGAGTATTGTTCTGCTTTAATCAATGATGTATTTTTTTCAACAGACTGTATTTTGATGGCTTGAATAAGGTCTTTTACACAAGGTTCAGACAATAAAACGTTATAATTTGTTTCAATCTGTTGAATAATAGCTTTATAATTCATTTCCATATTAAGAGTTCTTAAGGCTTTCTTCCAGTTCTTTAAGTGGAATAGGGAGGACCTTATGGTTTCCTTGGAAACGTATTAACGTATAATTAATATCCTTATCAGCCAGTAATTGAGTTTGCTTAGCTACACGCTCTTTGCTATAGAAAGGGTCTTCATCTCCAATGACTAAATGTAAATTGAGAGTGTTAAAAAAATCACGTTCTTCAAAATAATCAATGTCTTCTGGAAAAGCTCCAGCCCAAAGGGTGAGGCTATCAAAATTTAAATTGGATTGTGTAACCCATCTACAAACAGTTGCTCCACCTTGTGAAAAACCAAGTACATTTAATTTTATAGTTTTGCGGTTAACGTGCTGTAAAATCGAAAGCGTAACTTGATCTAGGTAGTTAACATAATCAGCGATATCGTTTAAACGATCTTCTTTTGTCATCCAAGAAGCAACAACTTTCCCATCAAATCCTTTCCAATAAAAACGATGTAAAGCTTCAGGGGCTATAATAACGTTTTCTTCAGAGTCAATTGATTCAAACCATTTTAAAAAATGGTTAGCCAATTGTGCATAACCATGGCACACTATCCAAATGTTTTTAGTTTTTGAGCTAAGTGTACCTAATGTAAAATAGCGTGCTGTTTTTTCGGTCTTAAAGTTGATCTGTTTCATAGTTCGTTCCAAATTTAAGAAGATTCTCTTATTCTAGTTTTAATTATTTTAAATTAATAGGTTCACCTATTATCAAGGTTTTCATTTTCTTATTCATAATATAAAGTAAAACTGATGGGGAATGACGAAAATATCACCGAAAGGTGTTTAAGTACCAATTGGGGTAAACTAATAGTTGTTCTAGCCCCATCTCCTAGATATTCTTCTGTAAGTGGTAATATATCTATTTATTAATACTTTAGTTTGTTGGGAGCCAGACCAGATCAGCGGTAGCATTGTTATGTCGTCGATATAATGTTCTCGATATAGTGGAAAATAAAAAACCTAAACAATTGTTTAGGTTTTTTTAATTAGAATATTTAGCACTTGTTTTAAAACTTATAAGCAGCAGATAATTGTAAAATATTTTGAAAATCTTCAGCATTATCAAAATCAGTTTTTGTTTGCAGTCCTCTAACATATCTTAGACCTAGTCCCAGGTTTTCAGAAAGGTTATATTCTCCCCCTAAAGCAATCCCCAACTCCATACTTCTCATTCCATTAGTTGAGCTAGAAGTACTTTTTGTTTCAACAGGATCAAGACTTCCAACGGTTGTTTTTGTAGTAAATTTACTAGAGTTAGAGGCTATAAAAGATAGTTGTGGCCCCGCCATAAAAGATAGGTTGTCGTTGATATCGTAATGATATAATATAGGAATAGCAATATACAATGGGTTAGCAGAACCACTTATTTCGGTTTTAACGTTAAAAACTTCTGTTTTTTCTGTAAATGCAATTCTACGGTTAGATAATAATAACTCTGTTCTAAAGTTTAAGACATCAGATAAACCAATATCAACTAACCCTCCAATATGATATCCTATACCATTAGAATTATCAGTGTTAGCAATTGTGGTATAATTAATTCCTCCTTTTGCTCCAAAAGAAAGCTCTTGAGCCATGATACTATTAATACTAGCAAAGAAAATAAGCCCTAAGATTGTAGTTTTAATTGTTTTCATAATTTTTTTAACAAAAGAAGTAGATAAAATTAGACGAGGGTGTTATCGTTTCGTTAAATTATTTGTTGGAACTACAATTTTAAATAAAAAGGCCTAATAATTGATATTAGGCCTTTTTCTGTAGTATTAGATCAAACTAAAACTGAGTTGACTTCAATGGTTTGTGAACGGTCAGGTCCAACAGAAACAATTGTGATTGGAGTCTCTAGTTCTTGCTCTAAATAAGCAATATAGTCAGAAAGTTCTTTTGGAAAATCAGCTTGATTGTTTAGTTGAGTTAAGTCAGTGTTCCATGCTTTAACTTCTTTATAGATAGGTTCTATTTCTCCATCATTAATTGAATAAGGGAAATAATCAATGATTTCACCTTTATAGTTATAATGTGTACAAACTTTTATGCTTTCAAAAGTATCTAGAACATCTGCTTTCATCATTGATAATTCTGTAACACCATTAATCATAATAGCATATTTTAATGCAGGCAAATCAATCCATCCACATCTTCTTTCTCTACCAGTTGTAGCACCAAATTCGTGACCTAATTGTCTAATTTGCTCACCTGTTTCGTTAGCTTCTTCCGATGGGAAAGGACCACTCCCTACACGTGTACAATAAGCTTTAAAAATACCAATAACGTTGTTGATTTTATTAGGGGCAATTCCTAAACCTGTACTTGTACCAGCAGTAGTTGTATTGGAAGAAGTCACAAAAGGATAAGTACCAAAATCAACATCTAGCAGTGTACCTTGCGCTCCTTCAGCTAAAATCTTTTTCCCAGCTTTCATGGCATTGTTCAAATAATGCTCACTATCAATTGCTGTTAGACCTTTAATTGTTTTAATACCTTCGAAGAAAGGAGCTTCTAGGGCTTCTAAGTCGTATTCTAAATTATGATGTTTTAAAATGTTGATGTGTTTTTCAACTAAAGCTTGGTATTTCTCCTTAAAGTTATCGGCAAAAATATCACCTACTCTTAGACCATTTCTCCCCGTTTTATCCATATATGTTGGACCAATACCTTTAAGAGTAGAACCTATTTTGTTTTTCCCTTTTGCAATTTCAGATGCCTTATCTAATAATTTATGGGTGGGAAGAATTAAATGAGCTTTTTTGGAAATTAAAAGTTGTTCATTGATGTGAACTCCCATTTCGATTAATTTATCGATTTCAACTTTTAGGATTACTGGATCAATTACGACTCCATTTCCGACAACATTTTTTACTCCTTTATGAAAAATTCCAGATGGAATAGTATGTAAAACATGTTTAATACCTTCAAATTCTAGCGTATGTCCAGCATTTGGCCCTCCTTGAAAACGAGCAATAATATCGTATTTAGGTGTTAGTACATCTACTATTTTTCCTTTTCCTTCGTCTCCCCATTGAAGACCTAATAATACATCAACAGCCATTGTTATAGTAAGTTATAGTTAATTTTAAGATTTGATTAATGAAAATTCTTTTTGAGCTTCTTCAAGTGACGTTCTAATTTCAAAAACAGTATTGAGTTTTGAAATGATAAGCAGTTTATTAATTACTTCGGGAATATTGGTGATAATTGTTTCTCCCCCCTTAACGCGTGATTTAGTTAGTATGGTTATAAAGCAATTTAAGCCACTACTATTAAGGTAAGTTAACTTTTGTAGGTCTAAGATAATGTTATCATTCTTTTCTAAAGCTTTAGTAATTGCTTCTAATAATTCAGTTATGGTGTCGTCATTCATGATTCGACCCTCTAACTGTGCAATGAAATAGTTATCGAAGTGTTTTATATTAAATGTAAAGTTCTGCATTTTATTTTCTTTTTCCATAGAAGTACAGCGTGTGACTATCAATTTCTATATTGAAAACATCTTCTAAAGTAGATTTTATATGTTGGATACGTGGATCACAAAATTCAATGACTTCATTGGTGTCTTGAAGTATGATGTGGTCATGTTGTCTAGATTCGTGGGCTTTTTCAAAAAGAGAAATGTTTTGACCAAATTGGTGTTTTCTAACTAAATTACAATCTAGCAACAACTCCATGGTGTTATATAATGTAGCTCTACTTACACGGTATTTTTTTTCTTTCATATTCACATACAATGTTTCAATGTCAAAATGACCATCATAATCATAAATTTCGCTGAGTATAGCAAAGCGTTCAGGTGTTTTACGATGCATTTTTTCCTTTAAATATTCGGAAAAAATATTTTTGACTTTTAATTGTAGCTCTGAAACTTGATCAACGGCTTCGTTATTCATATGTATGTATAAATATTTATGCGATATATTCTACAAAAATAGGGTATTTACTTTGTTCAAAATAATTTAAGTGCAAAAGATATTAAAAAAGTGTGGGTATTGTAAACAAAAAGATAGTGATGCGTAGAGAAATCATTTTTTGGAGCTTTATCTTTTTGAAGCTTATCCTAAAGTGTAGAAAGTAATTCTACTTAAATAAAAATGAGTATAAAAGCTGGTTTTCAGAGGATTTAACAAGTTTTTAGGATTTTAAATATCGAGTAGAATATGATGAAATCACCCTTAAAAACACCCGAAAATACAGGAAAAACTTTCTGCTTGTTAACATTTAACTAGAATTATTAACAAAATGTATATATTTTGGTCTATATCCCTTGACTGGCGTGGGATTACGTATATATTTGGGATAACAAATTAATTATTAACCCATAAAAAATTAAATTATGAACAAATCAGAATTAGTAGATGCAATTGCTGCAGATTCAGGATTAACAAAAGCAGATGCTCAAAGAGCAGTAAACAGTTTTGTAACAGTTGTTGGTGGAGCTTTAAAAGCTGACGATAGAGTTGCTTTAGTAGGATTCGGATCTTTCTCTATTTCTAAAAGAGCTGAGAGACAAGGACGTAACCCACAAACTGGTAAAGCTATTACTATTAAAGCTAAAAACATTGTTAAGTTTAAAGCTGGTAGCGAACTTTCTGAAAAAGTAAACTAATTTTGTAGTAATACACAATTTGTTAAAACCTCCTATTTATAGGGGGTTTTTTTATGCTTTGATATGGACAAACGCATTGATGAAATCAACGAATATTCATAAATGAATGATAAGAGTGTTATTTTTTCGTTAAAACTGTAACCTTTTTATTTTTTAGGAGTTAAAGGATACAACTGGTTACGAAGCAGAGTGGTTTCACTTCGATAAAATACTAGTTATTCTGTAAGGTGGTGAAAGCCGTTTCATAATTGAAACGGCTTTCTTTTTGTATTTTTGATTTATGGGAAAGCGATACGAAAAACTATTTGCTCGATATTATGATTCTTTTATGGAAAATATAGAAGAACGTATTGGTTTTAGAAGAAAACGATTAATAGCTGACTTAAAGGGAAATGTCCTAGAAATTGGTAGTGGAACAGGAATTAACTTTAAATTTTACGATGAATCTTGTCGAGTAATTGGAATAGAACCATCGCTTCCAATGCTAGAAAAGGCTAAACTAAAATTGACACAGTTAAACATAAGTGTTTTTAACTATGGTATTGAGGATGAAACACTTTATGATTTAAAACCTGCAGGAGGTTTTGATGCTATTGTTTGTACTTTGGTACTTTGTACTGTCCCCAATTTAAAACAAGCACTTTCGATTGTTAAAGGTTTGTTAAAGGAGAATGGAAAATTAATTATTTTAGAACATATTCATTCTAAACACCCTGTTAAAAGTCAATTTCAAAACTTAATAAATCCAATTTGGAAAAGAGTAGGAGCGGGATGTAACCTGAATCGAAAAACGGATGAATTATTAGAAGAAAATGGGTTTATAGCAATAGAAGAAGCTTACTTTAAACACGGGCTAGATTTTTATGAGGGGATATTTGTGCTAAAACCTTAGTGATGAACAGCTATAAAGCTGATTTCTACATTTACATTTTTGGGTAAGCCTAATACTGCTACTGTTTCTCTTGCAGGTGGTAGATCGGTAAAATAGGAAGCGTAAACTTTATTAACAGCATCAAAATTAGCCATATCACTCAAGAAAATAGAACATTTTACAAGGTTAGAAAAGTCCATGTTGGCAGCTTCTAATACACGTTTTACATTTTCCATTACTTGAGTAGTTTCGGCTTCAATAGAAGTCAATACCAATTCATTAGTACTAGGGTTAATCGCAATTTGACCACTGGCATACAATGTATCATTTTTTAAAATAGCTTGACTGTATGGCCCAATTGGAGCAGGGGCGTTTTTATAATTGATTACTTTTTTCATAAAATGGTTATCGAAAAATTTTAAAAAGCACTAATTAATAAATCCAAATCTTTATAAGGAAGGGTAAACGTTTCTCCTAAGTAAGAAGAGGTTAATGTTCCGTTATAAATATAAACCCCATGTCTAAATCCTTTATTGACCCTAATTAGTTTTTCACAGCCACCTCCATCGGCGATATCTAATACTAAGGGAGCAAAAATATTGCTTAAGGCATAAGAAGCAGTTCTTGATACTCTTGAAGCTACATTAGGCACACAATAGTGGGTAACTCCGTGATCAACGAAAGTTGGTTTCTCATGTGTGGTAACTTTAGAGGTTTCAAAACACCCTCCTTGGTCTATACTCACATCAATGATAACAGACCCATCTTTCATGTTTTCAACCATTTCTTCTGATACAACACAAGGAGTTCGTCCATAAGAAGCCCTTAAAGCCCCAATAGCAACATCTGCTCGCATCAATGCTTTCTTTAGTACTTTTGGTTGAATAACTGAAGTAAAAATGTGTTGACCTAAATCACGTTGAAGTCTTCTTAATCGGTAAACAGAGCTATCAAAAACTTTAACAGAAGCTCCTAAAGCTAACGCACTTCTTGTCGCAAATTGACCAACTGTTCCAGCTCCAATTACCACAACTTCTGTTGGAGTAATCCCTGCTACACCACCGAGCATTAGTCCTTTTCCTTCATTGACATTACTTAATAATTCACCGGCAATTAAAATAGATGTAGTGCCTGCTATTTCACCCATAGATCGAATAATAGGAAAAATACCTTCTTCGTCTTTAATATAGTCCCAAGCAATAGCAGTAATTTTTTTCTCCATCAATTTACGCAAGGTATTGGCAGGTTGTACCGTCAATTGTAAAGCAGAAAATAGAGTTTGTTTATGTTTCATCATCTCAATCTCCTTAGTAGATGGAGGAGTGATTTTTAAAATAATATCAGCTTCATATACTTGTTGCGTAGAATAAGCTATTTCAGCTCCTGCTTCACTATAATCTCTATCAGAAAAATTAGCATGGCGTCCAGCATTACTTTCGATCAAAACTCGATGCCCATTGTTGATGAGTAAAGAAACTGCTTCAGGAACTAAAGCTACACGATGTTCTTGAAATTCGGTTTCTCTCGGAATTCCAATAAATAGACTTTGTCTTTTCTTTCCGATTTCTAGCATCTCCTCTTGTGGTAAAAGAGCAGCTTCTCTAGCTAGTGACTTTAAGGCATCTCCAGATGTGATCATAGTGTTATAGTTATTTGTCTATTAGTATTCGATAAGGTTTTTATCGTTACCTTTATATAGTTTTGTGGTAAAAGGTTGCTTATTTTCTCAGCCCATTCTACAAAGCATATACTACCATTATACAAGGGCTCATCTAATCCACTTTCAAGAGCTTCTTCTTCATCTTCTATACGATAAAAGTCAAAATGGTTTATTTCTCCAAAATCTTCAGAATAATAAGTATTTACAATACTATATGTTGGACTAGATGGTTCGTCTTCTATATTTAAATATTGGCAAGTTTTTGAAATAAGTGTTGTTTTCCCAGCCCCCATTTCTCCATCAACGACAAAAATGGTATGGGTAGAACAAAGTTTTTTTATTGCTAGAGCAACTTGGTCTAGTTCCTGAATACTGGCAATATTAAAAACTTGTTGTTGCATTATTTTTTACGTACAATATACAACATTTCTCCTTTTTGAAAACGATATCTTTGATATGTTTCTTCATCTAACTCTTTTGTAAAGTCATATTCTTCAACTTCAAAGCCTGCTGAACGCAAAACATTGGGATAGTTAGAACCATATAAACGAACATGGTCGTATTGTCCAAAATGTTTCTCTCGCTCTTTGGGATCTGTAATGCTTGGATCTTCATAGGTGGTATCCCTTGAAGTATCAATCGGTACTTGAAAAATTCCCCAACCTCCTGGTTTCATAATTCGTAACAGTTCTTTCATACATTGAACATCATTGTCAACATGTTCCATTACATGATTACAAAAAATAACATCGTATTGGTTATCTTCTAAAGGAATATTATGTAAATCAAAATGAAGATCAGCTAATGGAGACTCTAAATCTCCTGTAGTGTAATCAATATTTTTTTGATTTCTAAAAGTTTTATAAAAGCATTGTTCAGGGGCAATATGCATGACTTTTAAATTGTCTGTAAAAAAGTTGGATTTTGTTTTTAAATAAACCCACATTAGACGGTGTCGCTCTAAGGTCAAATCGTAGGGGCATAGCACATTATCTCTTTGATGTTCATTATACCCATAAGGAAGGAATTTTTTGAATTTCTTTTCACATACGGGACATTCGACATTGTCTCCTTTGAATATAACAGGTGCGAAAAATTTAAATACGTAACTTAAACGTATCAATAACGGTCTAGGGACAGTATTTAAAGCAAATTTAACAATCTTTTTCATTGCTTACTTCTTTAAGAGTTGCTCAATTTCCATAGCATAATCTAAGGAATCATCAATGTAGAAATTTAAATCAGGTGTTTTTCTTAGCTGCTTTTTTATAACTTGACTTAGCGCATGTTTAATTTTAGGCTTGTTATTTTGGATGCTTTCCAATACAGCTTGTTTGTCTTTTGCTCCAAAAATACTTAAGTAGACTTTAGCAATAGACAAATCCGGAGCTACACGAACAATTGTAACACTAACCATGGCTCCCATACAGTAGTTACGAGCCTCTCTTTGAAAAATAATACTTAATTCTTGCTGTATTAGTTCTGCTATTTTTTCTTGTCTTATACTTGCCATAAGGTGACAAATGTACAATTCTAAACGTTAATTTAAAAAGATTTTAACCATTCAGTAGCTAATAATAACCGTTTAGTCGTTTTGTTTCTAGTGAAAACCAATTTTGCTTATATTTGTATACAATCAGGTAATTCTTTATTTATGAAAGCTCCGCTATTAAAAACCCGTTTTTTTAAGTTGAAAAGTGCTCGGCAGTTCGATTATATTCCTATGTATTATGATGCCGATAAAGAGCGTATGGAAGAACGTAAAGCTAGAATAGCTAAGGAATTAGAATTGTCTAATGAGTCTATGTCAAGAGAAGCGTTAAGTCTACGAATGAAATTTGATAAAAATCATGCAAGAAGGCAATCAGCAAGAAGAGAAACTTGGTCTTCAGTACGTTTAATTGTTATTCTTTTGATTTTAATTTTTGTTTGTTACAAAATCTTTATCAATTTGGAGGGAGTTATTGCTGTTCTTTAATGGAAACTAAAATTGGTATATTAGGCTTGGGAGGAGTAGGCGGCTATTTTGGTGGTTTATTGGCCAAAGCCTATAAAAATGATACTCGTGTAACGATTAGTTTTATTGCAAGACCAGCTACTTCTTCGATTATTCAAAAGAGTGGATTAAGATTAATTACTCCCGAATCAGAAGAGGTTGTATATCCAGCAGTTATTTCTAGTAATAGCTCAACAATTGGTCATTTAGATGTTATAATTGTTGCGGTTAAGAGTTACGATTTAGAAGAAGCGATTCTAAGTATTAAGGATTGTATTTCTGAAAAAACGATTATTTTACCTTTATTAAATGGGGTTGGAGCCAAAGATATTATTGAGCAGTTTTATCCAGATAATTTAGTGTTAGATGGTTGTGTTTTTGTCATCTCCAAAATTTTAGAAAAAGGGGTGATTGAGCAAAAAGCCGGGAAAGGGATTTTGTTTTTTGGTAGCTCTAAAAAAGACGCACGCTTAGAGTATTTGCATGAGTTGTTTTTGGGTGCTGGAATTAAGGCTAAGTATGCTCCCAATATACAAGAAGTAATATGGGGGAAATATCTATTTATATCAACCTTAGCAAGTATTACGAGCTATTTAGATATAACTACAGGAGAGCTAATTGAAAATGAGACTTATTTAGGTTTATTTAATAAACTTTTGGATGAGTTTAAGGCAGTAGCTGATGCTCATTCAATTTATTTGTCTGATACCATTAAAGAAGATACGATTCGAAAAGTAAAAGGACTTCCGTATGCAACAACAACATCAATGCAACGTGACTTTCAACAAGGTAGAAGAACAGAATATTTAGCATTAACAAAGTATATCATTGATTTAGGAGAACAAGTTGGAATTCCTACCGAGACTTATAAAACCGTATTACTAGCGCTAGAAGCTAAATCAAACAGATCGAAAAAATAGATAAGCCAACGATTACTTTATAAACGGTATTGATACGATCAAAGTGCTTGGGAGTTTTTGCCTTAATTAAAAGAAGTAAGCTAATAAATATGAGTAAGATTGAGGTATAAAAAAAATAAATCACTTTTGTATTGATAATTGATGGGAGGTTAAAACTTATGAGTAGCAATGTAGTTAACATTAAAAATAAGATAATATATTTTGTTTTTCTTATTCCTAAAACAATAGGAAGTGACTGTTCCCCAACAATTAAATCACCTTTTAAGGAAACCATTTTCTTAACAATTTCTCGAGTTAGTGTTATCGCAAATATAAATCCACTGTAAAGAAAAAAAGTACTGTTAATGTTGGGGTAAACAATGCTGAGGCTAATAAACGGTAAAATAGTTAATATAGCAGCTGTAATTTCAGCAAGTAATGTTATTTTTCTCAAACGGTGGGAGTAATACCACAACAAAAAAGAAAAAAAGAAATTGAATAGCAAAACGCGCCACCCCAAAAAAAAGCTAAACAGTAGTCCTAAAAAAACAAAGAGTACATAGGTGTTAATGCAGGTTCTTTTACTGATAATCCTTCCAAAAATAGTTTCATTAGGACGGTTAATGATATCCTTTTCAAAATCATAAAAAGCGTTAATAAGATAACCAGCTTGTATAAAGAAAGAGATTGCAAAAATTTCTAAATAAATTCTACCGTCATTAATGATTTCTTTCCAACCAATTGGAGTATTAATATTTAACAAGAAAATAGACGATAACAACAACGCGATACCAACCAATAAAACGTTATACCACCTTACAAGTGATAATAAGGCTATAAGCTTAATAATGGTAGTAGATTTTTGATTGGGAGCGGTCATAAGCGCACAAATTTAAAATTTGTGTATCACAGCTAAATCGTATGCAGCTAGTTTTGTTTTGGCTTTATCTATATCTTCAGTAAAACCTAAGATAAAACCGCCACCTCCCGATCCACAAAGTTTAAGGTAGTAGGCATTACTATCAATTCCTTCTTGCCATAATTTATGGTAAAGGTTAGGAATCATTGGTTTAAAATGTTCTAATGCAAGCTTAGATAAATTCTTAACGTTGGCTAAAAGAGATTTTCCGTCCTCTTGCAAAAAAGCATTGATACTTGCATCATTATACTTTTTAAATTGATTACGAATCATGTTTCTAAACCCTTCTTCTTTTAAACGGTCTAAAAAATGTTCTACTAAAGGTTGCGTTTTTCCAACCTCACCAGTGTTAAGTAAAAAAATAGCTCCTTTGTTTTCCCTTTCTTTAGGTAAACCTACGGTATTTAATTCTGATTTGGACTTGATTAAAATAGGTAAGTTTAAATAACAAATTAAAGGGTCTAGTCCAGAACTTTTTCCATGAAAATAACTTTCTAATGCTCCAAAAATAGTTTTCAAAGTTAAAATATCTTCATTGGTTTTTCCCTCAATTTTGTCAACAGCATATTTATCATAAATCGCCGCGACAATTGCTCCTGAACTTCCCACTCCATATCCCTGAGGAATAGATGAGTTAAAAGCCATTTTTTGTTCTAGATCAGCCTTAAAAGCTGCCAAATCAAGTTGACATGGCAACTTGCCAGTTGAAGCTAGTTTTGCTAAGTGTAAGTAAAATTTGCGTAGTTCACCATTAGAATCTTTAAATTCTAAATTGTCGGAATCTTCAAAAACAAATGATCCTTGATAGTTGTTATAAGGGATCGACAACCCCATAGAATCTTCGATAATTCCATATTCTCCGAAAAGTAAAATCTTTCCGTAAAAAAGAGAATCTTTTAATGAATTCTTTAACTTACTCATCTGTTTTTGTGCCAATTAAAGTTTTCCAAATATACTGTAAAAAAATGATTCTTTATAATTCCTATTATTTTTAATCCCTAATCAAATGTTAATTTCTTATAAATAACGAATAAAAAATATTTAGTAATTTCGGATGCAATGATCAACGAGCAACATCAGTTTTATATTCTTTCAGAACTTTTTATCTCATTAATAGGAGGGATTCTACTGTTGGCTATTTGGTCAGTTGTTCAACGGAATTTTAAGAATAAATTAGTCAATGAAATCAAAGTTAAACGGGTAGATAAAGGCTTGGTATACTTGAGTTTATCATTGTTTGTGTGGAGTTGTTCAAGTCTGGTTACACTTTTTAATTTGTCTGAGTTAAGTGATGGAGGTATTGTTTTAATTAGTCAAAATATATTTTCGATTTTAAACAGTTTGTTTTTGGTGCTAGCTCTTTATTATTTAGATAATTCACCAGCGTTTTTATATAATAATAAGCAAAATACTAATTTATTAATTCTCTTTTTTATCTTACTTTCTCTCATTTCTTTAGGTTTATCTGTTGGAATGAATGATCGTTTAGGGACAAATGGCGTTAAGTATAGTGTAATTCCAGATATTATTTTATCAGGAGTATTATCATGGTTTTTAGGTTTTTCATTATTTAGAACATTTGTAAATCGCAAGATGAAATTGGTAGCAATGATTACTGTTGTTGTTATCTTGTTGTTATTTGTTTCTCAGTTACCATCAGTTTTTTATGTAGAAGCTTTTGGCTTTACTAGCGATTTAATGAAAATAATAGCTAAAACTGGATTAATATCTATTTTTTTAGTTTTGGGAACAAGTTGGGGACTAGCATTGGCGCAACTGCCTAATGCGCAACAAATGAAAATATATTTTACTGATTGGAACCAAATAGTATTGTCTATTCCGTCAAAGGGTATAGATAATAAAAAGGTAGAATTTGGAAGTAAAACAACACAATTTAATAATTTTCTCAAGTTTGCTATTCGTAGAAAGTTCGCATCTGAAAAAGAAATGTGTATTGAAGTAGTTAGTGGTGGTGAAATTTCTAGCCAAACATATTTGTCTCGCATAGTTGAAAATATCAATCAAATTTTAAAACTAGAGGGTGAGAATAAGTTAAATCGCAACGACCTTTTTACTTTCATTGGACAAGGGCAATACCGCCTTCGATTTTTACCCAATTCTATCGAAATAGATTCTGCATTATTGACTGAATTTGTTCATAATGCCAAGAATTCTAATTATCAAGCCTTTTTAAATTAGAGTGTTATCTATTTGTTGTTGAGTGGTTTATGTAAAATACAAAAAATTACAATTCCATAAATATTATTATTTTTTATCACATCCTTTTTTTTTAGGGGCCTTAGTTTGCTACTTGCATTCGATGATTAATTTAAATCGAATGTTATGAGCAATATACAAAGTAAACAACAAGTACTTTGGGGACATCCTAAAGGATTATTTTTTCTGTTTTTTGCAGAATTATGGGAGCGCTTTTCTTTTTATGGAATGCGAGCATTATTAATATTATATATGACAGAACACTTGTTGTATAGTGATGAATTCTCTTTTGGTGTTTTTGCTGCTTATGGCTCATTAGTGTATGTAACTCCGTTGATAGGCGGAGCATTGGCAGATAAACTATTAGGCTATAAAAAAGCGATAATTTTAGGAGGTGTTTTAATGGCTGTTGGGCATTTTGTGCTGGCAGTAGAGCATCCCATAGCTTTTTATTTGGCGTTAGCCTTGTTGATTATTGGAAATGGATTTTTTAAGCCTAATATTTCTTCTTTTGTAGGGGCATTATATGCGCACGGTGATCATAGAAGAGATGCAGGATTTATGATTTTTTATATGGGAGTTAATATTGGAGGTTGGATAGCTCCATTATTATGTGGATGGCTTGGTGTGACCTATGGATGGCATTATGGTTTTGGATTGGCAGGTATAGGAATGTTGATAGGGTTATTGGTCTTTCATCAAGCAGTAAAAAAAGGAGTCTTTTTAGGAAAAGGAAATGTGGTTAATCATGAATTGTATAATAGAGAGTTTGGGTTTATAAAAACAGGTAGCTGGGTTACAATAGGAGCCTTATTAATCGTCCCAATAATAGCTTTATTGATTCGATTTAATGAATATGAACATTATTTGGTGGGAGTTGTTTCCGTAGGAATATTAATTGTTTTGATAACTATTTACTTAAAATCCACCCAAAGAGAAAGGGGACAACTATTAGTGATTATATATTTTACAGCATTAGCATGTTTGTTTTTTACAGCTTTTGAACAAGCTGGGTCCTCGCTTACATTGTTTGCGCAGCGCAATGTTAAGTTAGTATTTATCAATGCCTCTCAATCTAATAGTTTAAATTCTGCTTATATTGTATTACTAGCATTACCCTTTTCATGGTTATGGACCTATTTATCAAAAATCAATCGAAACCCTAACTCTCCTTTGAAAATGGGATTAGGTATGTTGCTGGTAGGATCTGGGTTTCTTATTTTTGGCTATTCAGCACAGTTTGCAGATAGTGAAGCACAAGTTCCAATGCTGTTTTTAGTTGGTGGAATATTAATTTATACACTAGGAGAATTATTACTATCACCAGTTGGGCTTTCAAAAGTAACAGAACTAGCTCCTAAGAAATATTTATCTTTTTTAATGGGAGTTTGGTTTTTAGCTTCCTTTTATGGACATTTCATAGCTGGAAAGATAGCAAAATTAACTACGGTTAAAGAAAGTGGAAGAAACTTATTTGATGACGGGGTCTTTCAATATATAACTCCTTTTATAACAAGTTTTGATTATAACGAATTACAGGGAAAGGGAGAAGAGTTTTTACAGCTTTATTCATACGTATCTGTATTTTCTGGTATAGGGGTAATAACTCTTTTGGTGGGTGGAATAGCTATTTTTTTAGCTCCTCTCATTCAACGGTTAATGGCAGGGGTTAAATAGTTAGTGTATTGTGCTAATTTTTTATTTTTGTAGCCATGTCTATAGAAATAAAAAAGAATTGTCCATGTGGTTTGCCTAGTTCTTACTATGATTGTTGTGCTAAAATACATGAGTCGATAGTCAATGCTGAAACTGCTGAACAATTAATGCGCTCAAGATATACGGCTTTTACCCAAGCAGATGGTGACTATTTAATGAAAAGTCACCATCGTTCAACTCGGCCATTATCTGAAAAGAAAGCAATTGTAAAATGGGCTAAATCTGTTGAGTGGATTAAGTTAGAGGTCTTAAATACTACTCAAGGATTACAACATGATAACCGTGGTACAGTTGAGTTCAAAGCTTATTTTAAAGATAAAAGAGGGATTCAATATATACATGAACATTCTCAATTCATCAAAGAAAAAGGTGTTTGGTACTATATTGATGTTGTTTAATTTTGAGCTTTAATTGTTTCAAAAATAAAATTAATAACTTCAGTAAGTTCTTGAGGTATAACACCATTAACATTAAACACTTCCTGCTTTAAAGATCCATTATTCCAATATGAAACAATGGCATTTTGCTCATCATTAGCAATTATCTCTTTTAATGAATTTTGATAAACTAGTCGACGGAATTGTTCTTGATTAATTTTGTGAAATATTTTTACTTTAGTATCGATACTAATAGTACCTGAAGATTGATTTAATAATGTTTGACTTTCCTTACTACTTGAAAATTTGTAGTGGCCATCACCATATAACGTTAATTGATAATCTTCTGAATCTGGATCACCAGGAGTTAGTTGTAATTCAAGTATGACATCGGAAGGTTTATAATCATATTCTAATAAATGGAATATGTAATTGATAATCTCCATAGTTCCGGGTGTCATGGAGTGGCCATGCCCAGACATTTCTTTTTTTAGCGTTCCATTATTCCAAAGAGAAATACTAGTAGAGGGCCCGTCGTGAATAATTTGTGTTTTTTGTTTTTTAGGGAAGTCCGTCAATTCCTCTTCGTTAAAAATCCCAGCTTTTTTAGCCTTTTCAAATATTTCGTTAAGCTCTTCTTTGCTTAGTCTTTTTTTATTTCCTGGACCATAAATAGTGGTGATACAAGTACCATCACCTAAGATTGATAAATTTTGATGCATCGAATTGGGGCCTCCTTTAGTTCTTGTTATTTTGATGATTACATCAGAGTCAGTATAGTTTATTTCTTCAAACAAAGAAGATGGAGCAGGGGCATGGAAACCATTTCTTGTTTTTCCAGTTTTTGTAAGGATTAAATCTACCAAATTTTGAACTGATTCAGGCATAGGGTTACCATACCCAAATTCACCTTGTTTTAGATAGCCATCAGACCATATTGCGACATTGGTTTGTTGTCCATCATGAACAAAGGATAACGGTTGATTGTTAGCGGTAATATCTTTAAAATGAATAGCTTCTGCTTTTTTTAGAATTTCGTGTACACTCGTTTGAGGGATGGAACCTATTTCGCTGTTATAAGTGTAGGTTCCATTTCCTAAAATCGAAAGTTCGTAGTCATCACTTCCTGGTCCTCCTGGTGTTAATTGAACTTTTATTACTAAATCTGTGTCTTTATAATCGGTTGTATGCATAATTTTTAAATCGTCGTTTGATTTGTTAGTGGTTAAACTCCCATGTTTTACAAGGTATTTTGTAAAATTGGGATTGAAATGAGTTAAATGATAGTTTCGATAAACATCAGATAATTCGACGGAACTTCCGTCTTTAAAAGTGAACGTTAAATTCGATATTGGTTCTCCTTGATTGAACTTGTTGTTGGGTTTGTTTTTGACTGTTTTTTCGATGAGTTTTTGGTCTTTTTCTTGAATCGCTTTAAGGTATTCATATAATTTTACTGTATGATTAATTTCACTTGTTGTCAAAAAAGTATGGACAGTTTCTTTATGTTTTTCATTGCATTCTAGGCGAAAGGTCCTTACTTCTTCATAAGGTCCCAAACTTGGGTTAGTATGTTCTAGTCTGATCGTTTGAATAGCTATGGGGGCTACTATTTCATTTTGAGCTGTAGAACTGCATGCCAATACCGGAAAACAAGCTACTATGGATATCGTTTTAATCAATTGATTCATAAATAAGGAAAGGTTAATGCTATAATCGCGCTTCACCAAACATAGTGTTATCTTCTTTGGTAATAGAACCATTGGCAACCATATATTGGGTAAACTCAGGATAAAAATTAGTTAAAGAATAACGTCTATACACATCACTAATTTTAATTGTTTTTCCTGTTTCAAAATGAAAGATTAGGTTAGAAATTTGTTCTCCTTGGTTTAAAGCATTTTTGGGAGCGTTTTCTTCTACTTTATTAACAGGTTCATGATTTTCTTCAAGTTGGTTATTTAAGTAATCAGCCAAACTACAAGTGTTGTTGATTATAGCATTGCTTATAAAAGTACTGATTTCTTTTTCTGTCGAAGAATTAGCGGTAAGTGTTACGGTTGTGATAACTTCGTGGGGACCCAAAGAAGGGTTGGTGTGCTGTAATTGAATTGTTTTTATTTTCATTATTTTATTCATTGTTATGTTAATCAATACAATTGTATGATTAAAAGGTTCATTTTTTCTACAAAGAATTGTATAGATACGAAAAAACAATAAAATGATAAAGAAGAAATAAGAGAACTTAAGCTTAAAGTTTTTCTCCGCAATATCTACAGTGAATAGCGTCGACATCGTGTCCGTCCATAGAACAACTTTTACAAGCTTGAGTGCTTATGTTTTTATCATCATTTTTCACGATTTCTGCACTAACAATACCTGTAGGAACAGCAATAACTGCATATCCGATAATCATGATGATAGAAGCGATAAATTGCCCCAATACTGTTTGTGGAGCAATATCTCCATATCCTACAGTAGTAAGCGTTACAATAGCCCAATATATACTTCTTGGGATACTAGTAAAGTCACTATTAGGTGTTGTTCCTTCTATAAGGTACATTACCGTTCCTAGGATAAAAGTTAAGCTAAGTACAGCAAATAAGAAAACAATTATTCGGGCTTGACTAGCCTTTAAGGCTTTTACTAATGTATTAGCTTCTCCAATAAAGTGAGCAAGTTTAAGTATTCTAAAAACCCGCAGCAAGCGTAAAGAACGAATGACAATTAAAGAACGTGAACCAACAATAAATAAACTCAAGAAAGTAGGTAGTATTGAGAGTAAATCTACCAACCCATAAAAACTAAGGATATATTTAAAAGGTTTTTGAATAGAAATAATTCTTAAAACGTATTCAATTGAAAAAAGAATGGTAAATCCCCATTCTAAAATCTCTAATTCAGTTCCGTAAATAGCTTTAATACTATTGACGCTTTCCAGCATTACTACGGCAATACTAATTAGAATAGCCCATAACAAGGTAATGTCAAATACTCTACCAGCGGGAGTATCAGCTTCATAAACGATTTCGTGTATTTTATCTTGCCATGGTTTCATGTCTATGTAATCCTTTTAAAAAGTGCTACAATTTACAAAGTCTTATTTTAATAATAGAGGCAATTTCTCTAAATTAAGCTCTTCTTGCTCACCAGTTTCCATGTTTTTAATTTTAAAAGAACCGCTTTCCAATTCATTATCACCTATAAAAGCAACATAAGGAATTCCTTTAGCATTAGCGTATTTCATTTGCTTCTTTAAGTTGGCGTTTTCAGGGTAATATTCAGCATGAATATTTTGTGCTCTTACAGTTTTTAAAATTTTCAACATTGAAGGAACGTTAGCTCCAAAGTTTGCAAATAAAACCTGAGTTGTTGAAGATTTAAATGAAGGAAAGAGGTTTAGTTCTTCCATCACATCATAAATTCTATCAGCTCCAAAAGAAATACCTACACCAGAGATGTCTTTTAAACCAAAAATACTTGTTAAATCATCATATCTTCCACCACCACAAATACTTCCCATGTTAACATTATTCGCTTTTACTTCGAAAATGGCACCAGTATAATAGTTTAACCCACGAGCTAAGGTTACATCAAATTCTAATTTTGCAGTTGATAAACCTATAGCTTTTACAGTGTCAAATACTTCTTTTAGTTCTTCCAAACCTTTTAATCCAATTTCAGAGTCCGTTAAAAGGGTTTTCATTTCTGATAAGATAAGCCCGATATCACCTTTTAATTGGAATAAAGGTTTTATTTTTTCTATAGCTTGTTCACTAATCCCTTTATTGATTAATTCATTAACAACTCCCTCTTCACCAATTTTATCTAATTTATCAATGGCAACAGTAATATCGATAATTCGGTCTGCTTCACCAGTAATTTCGGCAATACCAGTTAGAATTTTACGATTATTCACTTTTATTGTAAAATCAGGTAAACCAAGTTTAGTCAGTACCTCATCGAAAAGTTGAACTAACTCAACCTCATGTATCAAAGATTTACTTCCAATGATATCAGCATCACATTGGTAGAATTCTCTATATCTACCTCTTTGTGGTCGGTCAGCTCTCCATACGGGTTGTATTTGAAAGCGTTTAAAAGGAAAAGCAATATCATTTCTGTGTTGCACAACATACCTGGCGAATGGAACAGTTAAATCATATCGTAAAGCTTCAGCACATAAGGTGTGTTCTATTTTACCTTGAGATGGATTTTCTTCATTAGAAACATTGTTTAAGGCTTTCTTTAATTTATCTCCACGATTTAGAATTTTAAAAATCAAGTTATCCCCTTCTTCCCCGTATTTACCTGTCAACGTTTCTAGTTTCTCCATTGAAGGCGTCTCAATAGGTAAAAAACCAAAGTTGATAAACGATTTTTTGATGGTATCGAAAATATAGTTACGTTTTAAAATTTCGGTAGGAGAGAAGTCTCTTGTTCCCTTAGGTATAGATGGTTTGGCCATTGAGTTGCGTTTACACTAAATTAAATATGAAGTCAACAAAATTAAAAATATTTTTCATCTAATTGAATACTCTGCGAACAGATACGTTGATTTTTGTGTAAAGTCATTAGTTTTCTATTGATTCAATAATTATAATTAATGCCTACATTCCTCATTATCTAATTCACTCATTATCTCATTATCTAATTACATTAAGTATAGCTTTTCAATAATAAGAACTTTTTCTAATAGATAAATTGATAGTATATATGCTTAAGTTTTTTATTTTTGCAGCACTAGAATTACAACAAATTATGAACGTTTACTTAGACAACGCAGCAACAACACCAATGGCACCAGAAGTTTTTGATGCAATGGTTCCCTATATGAAAGAGCATTTTGGTAATCCATCTTCAACACATGCTTTTGGAAGAAAGACGAAAAATGCAATTGAAATGGCACGAAAATCAATTGCTACGACCTTAAATGCAGAACCATCTGAAATTGTCTTTACATCTGGAGGTACTGAAGCAGATAACATGGCTTTAAGGTGTTCTGTAGTCGATTTAGGAGTTGAACGTATCATAACAAGTACGATTGAGCATCATGCTGTTGGTCATACGGCAGAAAGTCTTATAGATACCAATAATGTAGAAGTTGTATATGTAAAATTAGATCAAAGAGGAAGTGTAGATATCGCTCATTTAGAGGAATTATTAAAATCAAGTGATAAGAAAACATTAGTCTCATTGATGCATGGGAATAACGAGATTGGAAATTTATTGCCATTGGATGTGGTCTCAAAACTTTGCCAAGAAAATGATGCTTTATTTCATTCAGATACTGTTCAAACTATGGGACATTATCGTTTTGATTTAAAAGCAATTCATATTGATTTTATTACTTGTGCAGCACATAAATTTCATGGCCCAAAAGGAGTTGGTTTTTTATATGTTAATAAAAAGAATAAACTGAATACATTGATGTTTGGAGGCGCTCAAGAAAGAGGACATAGAGGTGGAACAGAAAATCTATACGGAATTATAGGTTTAGGAAAAGCAGTCGAGTTAGCTTACGAAGATGTAGAAGCGCATCAAACGCAAATTCAAGGATTAAAGACCTATATGAAAACTGAATTATTAAAAATAAATGATCAGATTTCATTTAATGGAGAGGTAGAGGAGAATAAATCCTTATACACTGTATTGAACGTTTGTTTTCCAGAAAATGAAAAAAGCGGAATGTTTTTGTTTAGTTTAGATATTAATGGTATTGCTGCTTCAGGAGGAAGTGCCTGTTCTTCTGGTAGTAATCAAGGCTCTCATGTATTATCTGCTTTAGAGAAAACAAATCCTTGTCAAGCCATTCGTTTTTCATTTGGCCGTTATACAACTAAGGAAGAAATAAACTATACTTTAGAAAAGATTAAAGAAATGTTATAAATCATATCATAAAGGAAAATAAAAAAAGCGCTTATTCATTGAAAAGCGCTTTTTTTGTTTAATAATTGATTAACCCCTTGTAAAAATATACTCCTCTTCAGAAGACAAACGTGGGTTAAAGACATAACCATCTACATCAAAAGTTTTGATTTCTTCTTTGTTTTTTAGGTCGTTTTCGATGATATAGCGCGTCATTTTACCTCTAGCATTTTTAGCGTAAGTCATCACTGTCTTATAAGTACCATTCTTATTGTCTTTAAAGTTACAAGTAATGATTTCTCCAGTAATATTTTTTGCTTTTACAGCTTTAAAATATTCGTTAGAAGCTAAGTTGATTAAAATTCCATCATCAGCTTTTAATTCTTTATTGATAGCATCAGTTAGTTTATGGTCCCAAAACTGATAGAGGTTCTTAATTTTAGCACTATAATTTAAGCGAGTCCCCATTTCTAATCGATAGGGTTGAATTAAGTCAAGTGGTTTTAGTAAACCGTACAAACCACTCAGGATTCTTAATTTATCTTGAGCGATATCAATTTCTTTTTCTGAAAAAGAATCAAAATCTAAGCCCCTATATACTTCACCAGTAAATACATAACCTGCCTGTTTAGCATTAGTAGTGGTGAATGGTAGCTCCCATTCTTGATAACGCTGATGGTTTAAATCAACCAATTGAGGACTTAACTTCATCAGTTCTCCTAATTTCTTTTTAGAAAGTTTTTTTAATTTATTAATTAGGAGTTGACTTTCTTTTTCAAAAATATTTTGAGAGGATAATTCAGTAGAAATTGTTTTGTCAAAATCTAAAGATTTAGCAGGAGAAATTACAATTTTCATTTTAATTTATTATTTAGAAACAAATGTAAGTAAATAGTTTGTTCCTTGACTACTGCTGTCAACAGTAATTGTACCTTCAAGTTGATCAGCTAATGTTTTAATAAGGTCTATTCCCATTGATGTTGGGTTTTCCCAGTTGAAATCACTAGGGAGTCCTTTTCCATTGTCTCCAATATGTATGATTGTTTTTTTATCGTCGTGTTGTTTAATATTAATTTCTATGATGTTTCCAGTTGGATTATCAAATGCATATTTTAGAGAATTAGAGATAATTTCATTGACAATTAAGGCAAAAGGAATCAGTCCGTCTAATCCAATATGTATATTATCATCGATATTTAAATCTAAGTTGACTTCTTTGTTTACAGCATAACTTTCTTTAATATCGTTAACGAGGTTGGTAACATAAGTTTTGATATTTAGTTTTGAGAAGTCATTAGATTCATAGAGTGACTGATGAATCTTAGACATGGAAAGAATTCTGTTTTGACTTTCTTTAAACAAGGTTTTAGTTTCCTCATTGGTAGTATAATGTGCTTGAATATTAAACAATGAGTTAATAATCTGTAAATTATTTTTTACACGATGATGTATTTCTTGTAGTAAAACCGTTTTCTCTTTATTTTGTTTACTAATTTCTTTAGTTCTTTCTCTTACTTTATCTTCCAATTCTTCTTTAGAAACCCTTAGCGCCCTGTTTCTAAGGAAAACAAGGTTATACATGATTGAAATGATTAAAATTGAGCAAAGCAATACAAACCACCATTGATAATAAAACGGAGGTAGCGGTTCTTCAATCTTAACATAACAAGAAACAAAATCAGGAGTAGATTGACTATTTTTCGAAGTGGCTTTTACTTTGAATGTGTATGCTCCTGGAGGAATATTAGAGTATACTGCATAGTCGGCCCCCATATTGGTAAACCACGTCGAGTCAAAATTCTCTAACTTGTATGAATACTTTATTTCTGTAGAAGATTTGAGATCTATTCCTAAAAATTCAAATGTTAAATGATTTTTGTCAGCAGGAAGAATTAAGCTGTCAGGGATACCAAAGGCATTTTTATTCCCATATTGATAGGTTTCTTCAATGTTATTGAGGAATAATTTAATGTTGGTGAGGTATAAGGGAAAACTAATGTCATTTTTTGTCGTTTTTTTAGCTTGGTATTTGAAAATTCCTTTAATTGTTGCAAAATAAAGGTTTCCTTCTTGATCTTTAAAGGTTCCTCTAGTATTATTTTCGGTGCCATAAAATCCTTCATTTTTTCCAAAAAAGTTTATGGATTCAATTTCACTTTGCTTATTGAGTTTTATTTTATCTAAGCCTTTATTAGTTCCTACCCATAGATTGCCCTCATTATCTTTATTCATAAGGTATATAATTGTCGAATTTAGGCCATCTTTTTCAGTGTATGGTATAAATTGTTCGTTAACAAGCTTACTAATACAACGATCAGTACCTACCCATAAAATGCCATTGTCATCTTCTATTATACTCCCCACATAAGAGTTGCAAAGTCCATCGATGATGCTATATTTTCTAAAGTTACCCTCATAATATTTTAACAGTCCATCACTTGTTCCAAACCAAATAATACCTTTATGATCCTCATAAATGGCGTGAATCTGTTCATTGGATAATCCATTTTCATGATTGTAATTAGTGATTTTCTTATCCTGTATCATGGAGATCCCCTCGTTTGTTGCTACCCATAGTCTATCTTGTTTGTCGTAGAGAAGATAGTTTACAGCATTACTCACTAATCCTTGGGTTTTATCGATTGTATTAAATACACCATTTTTATATTGAACGATACCTTTTCTTGTTGCCAACCAGATGGTATGATCTGGTGTTTCAATAATACTAAACACGGTATTGTTTGGGAGGTGATTTTTAGAAGTGTAATTAATCACATCTTTCCCGTCGTAGACAAAGCAACCATTGTGGCTTGTTCCAGTCCATAAATTGCCTTTAGCATCTTTGAGTATAGCAAAGTTATTAGCTTTATTGAGCCCCTCAATATTAGAATAATTGATAAAAGGAGTTTTTATATACTTAAAGATCCCTTCTCCAATAACCCCAATCCAGATATTATTTTGTCGATCGCAAAAGAGGGAATTGATCGCACTAGAGGGGATTCCATTTTGATCACAAATATTCACTAATTCATTGTTAACGTATTTGTAAACACCATGATTGTTGGTAGAAAACCAGAGCGTATTATTTAAATCGTATACAATATTGGTAATCTGAATAGGTGAGGGAAGTAGGTGGTTAAATAAAAATGGAGTTAATGAATCTACACTGTTAATGCTGTAGATTCCTTCATTTTCTAAACTCACAATTAATTCATTATTAGGAGCCCATTTTACAGTTGTAATAAACTTTTGAGTTTGAAATAACTTTTGGGATTCTTTAGTCTCTGTATTTAAAGAGTATATTTCTTTCGAGGTAAAGTAGTAGATCGAATGTTTCTGATCATAGAAGAAGCCTTTTATTTTCTCCTGATTATGCGTGGAGACACTTTGCCATATACTGTCACTTAGATAATAAATAGCTTTATTTTTTGCAGCATAGATTATTTTTTTCTGTTGATCATAAATAATATGATGAAAGCCCGTTTCTTGATCAGGTAATTGATGAATTAAACCTTTATGATAATAAGAAAGAGGTCCCCAAGTAGAGGCAAAATATATTTTATGATCTTCTCCTTCTGTGATGTCAGTTACAATATTCCCTCCAAGATTGTTATTCTCATTAAAGTTTTCAAAGTGAACTCCATCAAATTTTGATACTCCACCACCAGTCGTGGCTATCCATAAAAACCCCAAACTATCTTGATAAATGTATGAAGCTTCAGATTGAGCCAACCCCTCAGTCACGCTATATTGAATAAGGGAATGCTGTTGTGCAATACTTGTTAAGGCATTGAATAAAAAAAGAGTAATAAGGGGTATAAGTTTATACATTAGAATAAGATAAGTTTTAAGCTTTAATATATAAATTAAATGTTGATTAATCGAAAAAAAATGACAAAACTACTTCTTTTTTCCACTTCTTTTCTTTGGTTTTTTATATTTAGCTTTAATTATTCTTCTGTAGCTTCCACCTAGGTTAACTTTTGTGTTTTTCTCTTTCTTGTCGTGAAAAGCACCTCCACCTTCTTGTTGTTTATGTTGAGGTAGGTAGTTTTTTTGATGAAAAGAGGGAAGCTCTTCATCGGTAAAGATGTTAGAAACTTCAACTTCTTCAGGGAAGTCAAGCATCTTGATGTTCTTATTCATCAAGTCTTCAATTTCATCTTGATACATTTTTTCTACTTCATTAATAAAGGAAATGGCAACACCTTTAGCTTCGGCTCTTCCCGTTCTTCCAATTCTATGAATGTAGTTTGCTGCATTATTTGGTAAATCAAAGTTGATTACATGAGATACTTCTCTAATGTCCATACCCCTTGCAATTATTTCGGTAGCAATTAGTATTCGATAAGTTCCATCCTCAAAAGCATCTAAAGTCCTAAATCTTAAATTTTGCGCTTTATTAGAATGAATGACACCAATTTGTTCAGGATAAATAGTGTTTAATGTTTCAAATAATCTATCTGCTAACTTTTTGCTTGCTACAAAGACCAATCCTTTAGTAATTGTCTTATTGGTATCAAGAATATGATTCAATAAGTTAACCTTAGTATGATAGTTAGGTACATCGTAGGCAAACTGATTAATCAGTTCCAATGGAGTTCCACTTTTTACAATTTCTATTTTGACAGGTTCTATAAAAAAATCATTAATAATTAATTCTATATCATCGTTTGTTGTAGCAGAAAATAAGATGTTTTGTCTACGTTCTGGTAATAAATCTAGAATATTCAAGATTTGTGGCCTAAAACCTAGGTTTAACATCTCATCCATTTCATCAATTACAAATTGTTTGATGTTTTTAAGGCGTAATACTTTTGTTAGTGCTAAATCTACCAACCGACCAGGGGTGGCAACTAAAATATCGACACCATCATAAACAACTTGTTTTTGGGTGTTGATATTTGTCCCTCCATAAACACCAGCAATTCTGACCGACATGTATTGCGTTAAACTTTTAGCTTCTTCAACGACTTGCATGACTAATTCTCGAGTTGGAACAATGATTAAAACTCGAGGTTGTCGTTGTTCAGAATATTTTAAATTCCTCAAGATCGGTAGTAAGTATGCAAACGTTTTTCCTGTACCAGTTTGTGCAACACCTATCATATCTTTGCCTGAAAGAATTAAAGGAAAAGCTTTTTCTTGGATAGGAGTAGGGTGCATGTATTCTAAATCTTCAAGAGCATTTAGAAGCGGTCTGGAAAGTTTTAAATCACTGAAGTTCACAATTGTAATTTTTGTGCAAAAGTAAACATAAAAATAAGCTTCTTTAAAAAGATGTTAAAAAGTCTTGAATAATATTAAATAAAGTTATCATTTGAAGTCCCTTTTACTTTAGAATATCGTTAATTTCTACTGCATAAGTCATGGCTATATGATAGAAATGGAACTAAGAAAGGAATAAAGGTTGTTATTTTATCACAATTTTAAACAACTTCAAAAGCAATTTATTGAGATTTGATACGTTTCTTATCCAAGATTATATATCTTCGCAGACCGAATCATGCTATGCTAATGCAAGTTTAATATTGAAATTGACAAGGATTTACAAATGGGAAAAAACATATTATTCATAATCACACTTGTACTGTCTTTAATTCTTGGAAGTTGTTCTGAGTATAATAAGATTTTGAAAAGTAACGATTATGAATTAAAATACACAAAAGCGGTAGAGTATTATAATGAAGGTGAATATTATAAATCTTTGCCTTTGTTTGAAGAATTGATGTCATTTTTTAGGATGACGGATAAAGGGGAGGACGTGTATTATTATTATGCACACAATCAGTATGCTCTTAAAGAATATTATATGGCTGCGTATTATTTTAAACGTTTTGCCAAAAGTTATCCCAATAGTCCAAAGGCACAAGAGTGTGCTTTTTTAGGAGCGATCTGTAAAAAAGAACTTTCACCAGAGTATAACCTAGATCAAAGCGAAACTTATGCCGCAATAGATGAGTTTCAATTGTTCATGGACAGGTACCCTAACAGTAATTTGGTAGACTCTTGTAATACTGAAATTCGATTATTAAGAGCGAAGTTAGAAAAGAAAAGTTATGAAAACGGAAAGTTGTTTTACCGAATGGAAAAGTACCGTTCAGCAGTTATTGCATTTAATTCAACTTTACAGACTTATCCTGACACCGATTACAAAGAAGAAATTCTATTTTTAATTGTAAAATCAAATTATTTGTTTGCAAATAATAGTATTGATTCAAAAAAAATGGAAAGATATGAGGAAACTATCAAATCTTATCATAAATTTGTAGATTCGTTTGGTAGTAGTAAATGGATCAAACAAGCTGAAAATTACTACAACTCAAGTGTAAAAGAATTAGCAAAATTAAAAAACAACCCAATATCTAACGAGTAAAGATTATGGCATATAGAGATAGCACAGCAGAAAAAACAACAATTACAAGAGATTTAGACAGCTTGTCGCAACCAGCACAAGGTAATATCTATGAATCGATTGTTGTCTTTTCTAAAAGAGCGAATCAAATTAATACTGAATTAAAAGAGGAGTTATCTTCTAAGTTAGAAGAGTTTGCTTCTTCTACTGATAATTTAGAAGAGATTTTTGAAAACAGAGAACAAATTGAGGTTTCTCGTTTTTATGAAAGACTTCCTAAGCCAGGAGCAATGGCAGTTCAAGAGTTTGAAGAAGGAAAAGTTTCTTGGAAAGCAAAAGAAAAATAATATATGCTTAACGGCAAAAAAATAATTCTTGCAGTTTCAGGAAGTATTGCCGCTTATAAAGCTACTTATATTATTAGAGATTTAATTAAGTTAGGGGCGTCTGTCAAAGTAATTATGACAGAGGCCTCTTGTAGTTTTATAACACCGCTTACTTTATCTACCTTATCTAAGAATCCAGTGTTGATTGATTTTACTAAGGATGATCAATCTGGTGAGTGGAATAATCATGTTGATTTAGGCTTGTGGGCAGATGCTTTTTTGGTTGCTCCTGCAACAGCTAACACGTTATCAAAAATGGTAACGGGACATGCTGATAGTTTCCTATTAGCAACGTATTTATCAGCCAAGTGTCCTGTTTTTGTTGCGCCAGCAATGGATTTGGATATGTATAAACACGGTTCAACAAAAGATAATTTAACAACGTTATCAGAACGAGGTAATTTTATTATATCTCCAGAAAGTGGTGAGTTAGCAAGTGGTTTAGTAGGAGAGGGAAGACTGGCTGAACCAGAGAATATTGTAGCGTATATTTCGGATTATTTTAAGAAAAATCAACCTTTACTAGGAAAGAAAGTGTTGATTACAGCAGGACCGACTTATGAACCCATTGATCCTGTCCGTTTTATAGGTAATCATTCTTCTGGTAAAATGGGGTTTTCAATAGCTCAAAGGGCACAAGAGTTAGGTGCCGAGGTAACCTTAGTTGCAGGGCCAGTAGCGTTATCCACTCCTAAAAATGTAAAACGACTAAACATTACAACAGCTAAAGAGCTGTTTAATATTTGTAAAGAACATTACAGTGATCAAGACATTATCATAATGGCTGCTGCTGTTGCCGATTATACTCCCAAAAATGTGGCGACGAAAAAAATTAAGAAAAGCGAAGATGATTGGGCGATTGAACTAGAAAAAACGCAAGATGTCTTAAAGTGGGTGGGAGCACACAAACAAAAGGAACAGTTTTTGGTTGGTTTTGCTTTAGAAACCAATAATGAGCGAGAGAATGCACATAAGAAATTAGTTAAAAAGAATTTAGATTTTATTGTCTTAAATTCTCTTCAGGATAAGGGCGCAGGTTTTAAACATAACACCAATAAAGTGACAATTATTAGAAAAGATAATAAAACATTAGAATTTGAGTTAAAGAGTAAAGAAGAGGTTGCTTCAGATATTCTAAATCAAGTTGTAGCGCTCAACAAATTGTAAAAACTATGTACAAGATATTATTGACATTACTTTCGGTTACTGGGATTATATCATTAACTCAAGCGCAAGAGTTAAATTGTCAAGTGTCCGTAATTGCCCCTACATTACAGGGGAACTCCCAAAATGAAGAGGTGATAGAACAATTAAAAGCAGCTGCTTTTGAGTTCTTAAACGAAACAAAATGGACAAACGATAACTTTAAGCAAGAAGAGCGTATAGAGTGCAATGTATTGATTAATATTTCAAAGGTGGTATCTACAGATACTTATGAGGGGAGTATTCAAGTATCATCCTCTAGACCTGTTTATAATTCAAATTATAAAACACGTTTGTTTAATCATAACGATGCGAACTTAAGGTTTACTTATATGAGAAATACGGCATTAGTATATACTCCCGATCGAGCTTCAGTTGGTGGTTTAGTCGACGTTTTGGCTTATTATGCATATATTGTTATTGGTATGGATTATGATTCTTTTTCTTTAAAAGGAGGAGATCCATATTTTTTAAAAGCACAACAGATTGTTTCTAATTACTCTAATAATACAGGAGATAAAGGATGGGGAGCTAAGTTTTTAAATAACCGTTTTCATTTGGTTAATAACTTGTTACAAGACATGTACTCTCCGTTGAGAAATTGTCATTATAACTACCATTTGGTAGGAATGGATAATTTATATGCTAAAAAAGAAGAGGCTGTAAATAAAATCTTAATGGCAGTTAAAGAAATTGAAAAAGTATATAAATCTCAACCAGGTTCATTTAATATTCAGTCATTTTTTAATGCAAAGTATGAAGAGTTAATCAATATCTTTATTGAGGCTCAGCCTGCAATTAGAGTGGAGGCTTACCGGGTGTTTTCTAAATTAGATCCTGGTCATATCACTCAGTATAATGCGATAAAAAGAGGAAAAAGGTAAGGAATGGAAAAGTTTAAAGGTTTAGGAGTAGCTTTGGTTACTCCATTTCAGGATAATGGAAGTGTAGATTTTGTTGGTTTACAAAAATTGGTAGAGCATCAAATAGCCAATGAGGTAGATTATTTAGTTGTTCAAGGAACTACAGGAGAAGTGGCGACATTAACTCCAGAAGAAAAGCAAGCTGTTTTAGATTTTGTAATTGAGATTAATAACAAGCGATTACCAGTAGTTTTAGGAGTAGGGGGAAATAATACAGCAGTAATTGTAAAGACTTTAGAGGAATTAAACACTAAAAATATTGATGGAATTTTATCGGTAAGTCCATATTATAATAAGCCTTCTCAGGAGGGAATTTACCAGCATTATAAAGCTGTAGCTAATGCAACTGATTTGCCTATAATATTATACAATGTGCCAGGCAGAACAATGAGTAATATGCTTCCTGAAACAACAATTCGATTAGCGAATGATTTTACCAATATTATAGCCATAAAAGAAGCTTCAGGTAATTTAGAGCAAGTAATGGATATTATTCAACGTAAGCCAGAAGATTTTTTAGTGATATCAGGTGATGATGCATTAACTTTACCGATGTTAGCAAGTGGGGGAGATGGATTAATTTCTGTAGTCTCTAATGCATTTCCTAAGCGAACAGCTGATTTGGTTCATACAGGCTTAAAGGGGGATTTTGAACAGGCACGACAAAAACATTATGAATTATTTGATATCATCAATGCTTTGTTTCAAGATGGAAACCCTGGAGGTGTTAAATTTGCCTTAACATTGTTAAACATATGTAAAAATAATGTACGTTTACCATTAGTTCCGGTGAATAAAAAAACGGAGGAAAAATTATATCAATTAATTGCAAATTTAGGAGAAACTTTAATTAGTTAATCATGAAAAGAGTACTTACATATTTAATTTTAGGTGTTGGGATTTTAAGCTGTTCGAAAGTTCCAATTACCAATAGAAGACAGACCAATTTAATGAAAGAGACCAATTTAATTGGAATGTCTAAACAACAATATTCAGAGTTTTTGGCTAGTGCTAAAGTATTACCGAGTTCTGATCCTAGGGCACAACGTGTCTCACGTATAGGAAACAAAATCAAAGATGCTACAGAGGCGTTTTTAAATAAAAAAGGGCATGCTAAGAGGCTAGAAGGTTTTGAATGGGAATTTAAAACTGTTCAAGAGGATATTGTAAATGCATGGTGTATGCCAGGAGGTAAAGTATGTGTTTATACAGCGATTTTAGATTTATGCTCTACAGACGATGAGTTAGCAGTTGTAATGGGGCATGAAATAGCTCATGCAATCGCTCGACATGGTAATGAAAGGATGAGTAATCAGCTTGTAATAAATGGAGTAAGTAGTGTACTTTCACCTCAAGATACGACCCAAGTTAGTATTTTCCAACAAGTATTTATGGGGTCTGCAACTTTAGGTATGTTAAAGTATGGAAGAAATCATGAAACTGAATCCGATAAATTGGGGTTAGTATTTATGTATTTAGCTGGGTATAACCCTGAAGCAGCCATAGGTTTTTGGGAAAAGATGTCAGCTTCAGGAGGTCAAAAACCACCAGAAATTTTTAGTACTCACCCAAGTGATGAAAGAAGAATTGCAGATATAAAAGAATTTTTAACAGAAATAGAGGTTTATACCAGATAATTTTATTATATTTGCCAACCGAAATTATGGCCTCGTAGTTCAACTGAATAGAATACCTGATTACGGCTCAGGCGGTTGCAGGTTTGAATCCTGCCGAGGTCACTAAGAGTAAAAAGCTAAGCACAAAGTGCTTGGCTTTTTGTGTTTTTAGACTGAACAGAACTTGTTCAAGTGAGGGATAATAACACAAAAAGTCTAATCCATTGATAATGGATAGCTTTTTATTCGGAATTTGGAGCCCAAAGGTTCATAGGATAATCCTGCCGAGGTCAAAACGTGAAATCCTAGTTCTTTAGTGTTATGATTTTTTTGTTTTAAAACTTTTTCTGAATCTGCTCAATATTTAATAGGAGAGTATTGAGCTAGAAAGTACAGTATTACTATAAAAATGTAAATCTTAGTACAAAACTTAGTACATTGTTTTTTGAAATGTATTTGGTTTTAGAATGGCTACAGTAAATTTAGTTTTTAATAGAAGAAATAAGTTAAATA